>CAJOOU010000026.1 GCA_905236735.1 uncultured Eubacterium sp.
CACGGGAAAGACACAGACAATTCCATCTTAGATTTCATAAATAAGGGAAGTCAAGATAACATAGATATGATATATCAATATCTTAAATGTTTGACGAGTAAACCTTAATCCTACCGCTCTTCTGTAACAAAAAGACCGCGTCGTTGCGGTCTTTTTTGCGTATTTCTGTCCTTTTCTTTGCTTTGTACCTATAACCCTACGGCTATATCTATCGCCGTCTGCGTATCACCGAAATATGAAATCATAGTACGTCCTCCTGAAACCACAAACTGGTTGTATAAATTTAAACAGTCTGTATTTCCATATATAAACCAACAAAAAAGTTGACATTCCCCGCACTTGAGTGTTCACCAGGTGCCAATCCAGGATATGCTGCATATACAGCTTCTTTTTTAAATAAACCAATACGGAATTTGCAGCACATTTTCTCTAAGTGCGCCCGGCATGGGACACATGCATATAACCGCTCCTGTGCCTCTTTTCTTTTCCGGTATCCTGTCGAGTACCTGAAATGCAGATGTCATATCGGCAGAAGCTTTACTGCTTTGCTTTATTTCTATAGGATACAAAACTCCGTCCTGCTCGATTATAAAGTCAATCTCCGCCTCTTCATATGATCCCGCGCCGTTTTTTCTCTTATCTTTCCCTCTGTAATATGACACAAAGTAACGATAATCCAATCCCCTGTTGGAATAGCTTTTTAAAATCTCAGAAATAACAAAGGTTTCAAAAAATTCTCCACTCATTGCACCTGTAGCTAAAGTTTCCGGAGTAAGCCATCTGGTAAGATATGCAGCCAGACCGGTATCTCTAAAGTAAAGTTTAGGAGTTTTTACAGCGCGTTTAAGTGCGCTATTTGCGTATGGTTCAAGTATATATACTATGCCGGAGGCTTCTAAGACTGAAATCCAGTTCTTTATAGTTTTGGCATCCTTACCCACCTCATCAGCAATATTTGCATAATTAAGCATCTGACCGGTTCTGGCAGCACATACAACCATGAATCTGCGAAAAGCATCTAAATCCTGAACAGCAGCTAATTCTCTAACATCACGCTCTAAATAGGTTTTGACATAGCTTGAAAAAAACATTGCCCAATCCATATCCGGGTCCTGCATTTCGGGGTATCCGCCTCTATGGATTATAGTCCATATATTATCCGGCTTTACAGCATCTTTGTTTCTGTCACTCACATATTCCATGGTCGGGAGAAAAGGAGCTGTATAGTTACATTTCATGATTTCTCTAAGTGACAATGGCGGCAGTTCTATAATAGCCACCCGGCCCGCTAATGAATCAGATGCCAGCTGCATTAGTTTAAACGGCTGCGATCCGGAGAGATAAAATAAGCCCTTTGAATTACTATTATCGCTGGATTGCTTAATGTATCTGAATAAAGATGGCACATATTGAATTTCATCCAAAAACACAGGTGGCTTATTTAGAGAAAGAAACATTTCCGGATTGGTTTTTGCCTGTTCCTCAATAAAGGGATCATCAAAGGATACCTGCTTTAAATCAGAATATAAATGCTTTAGCAAAGTTGATTTTCCTGTTTGTCTTGCTCCTGTTATCAGTACACATTTGAAGGTTTTTGCTGAATGTTCCACCATATCTTCTATAGCTCTTTTAATATATTCCATAATGATATATTCTCCTCGGCTTAATACGACTAATCCGGAATCAGATTCCTGATTAGTCGTATTATACCACCCGGTATTTAGCATTTCAATACAAAAAGCGACTAATCCGGAATGGCATTCCGGATTAGTCGCTTTTATTCATATTCAAGTCTCGCCCTACATTCTGCTGTTTACCTCTATCCACTCATCCAGAGACAGCGGCACATAGTCACTATAGCCGCAGAAACAGTTAATCATATTGCATGGGACAGGAGCCTCCTCCTTTTCCGGATAAAGGGTTCTCGTCTTGCTGCGGCAAAGCGCGGCACACTCTCTTACCATCCCGGCATCAGGTGTATCGTGAACATGTCCGTAAAGCATATAGGTATATGCTTCCCCCTTTTTATTCCTTCTGTACTGCCCGTCGTAGCACAAAATGGGAAAGTGACAAAGTACTACCCTTCTCCCGTTATCATGCATCTTGGCATAGGGTTTTACCCACACAAAGCGTCCGGCATCAAATGCCGGACTGTTTACAAAGTGGTCATGGTTTCCCGTTATCAGATATAATTTCCCGTTCAGCCTCCGCAGGACTTCATTTGTCTCTTCGGCCTTTCCCACCGAAAAATCTCCGAGGATAACAACCTCATCTCTCTTTTTTACCCTGCTGTTCCACTTTTCTATCATATATTCATTCATAGCCTCCGCGCTTTCAAATCCGCGCCGGTCCATTTTGGTATTTAGGGCTTCGTGGAAAAAGTGGAGGTCTGATATATATAGTCGCATAATACCGCACCTAAGAAAAAGCATTGAGCAGACTGGTGTTAAGACTGGCGGAGCTGTAGGAACCGCTCTTTCCGTAAAGGGTAGAGAGCGCATTGGCGCCGCTTGTCTTTAAACTGGCCACAGAAATAACACTTGAAGTAAGCTTTGTCATCTTTGTCATAAATCCTGCCGATAAGCCAAATACCTTTTCTATATCTTCCGAGTCCGCGCCTAAGAGCGTATCCTCGTCTATGCTTAAGGTGCCGTCACTCGAAAAACTAATACCTATAGCAGAAAGAGCATTCGAATTATCCGACAGATAACTTTGGAACTGCTTTAATATCGCCTTTTCTTCGACTCCGTTTACAGATGACATCGACGAAAGCATTGTATTATAACCTGTGACAAAACTGCTTATTGCCGAAGATACGCTGCTGCCGCTTTTAAGCGCTGTCTTTATCTTTGCAAGAGCATCCGATGCATCTTCTGCCGCACTTGCCATGGTTTTATAAAGTGTAGTTGCAGATGTAGATGAGCCTGATGAGCTGGCCATCATTTCCTTTATTTTTTCATTATAGGCTTCTTTCAAGGCTTTCTCAGCTTCTGTGGTAGAAGTTGCCGATGAAGTTGTCTGGTTTATTAAATCAGAGTATGATGATGATAATGATGATATTGTTGACATTTTTCCCTCCCTGTTTTTGCCGATATTAGTCTCTTTAAGCCGCAGAACCAAAAAAGTTATTTTCACTCTTATTTTTCGGCATATTATGATAGAATATTTATAAGGAAGGACAAAATTATGGCTAAAAAAATTCTCATTTTCAAGGTTAAAAAATTCTGTTACGATTCACCGTTTTATTTCGCCGATATGGTTGCCGGCTGTTTTAAGGAAATGGGCTGGCAGGTCGATGTATTTGACTCAGGCCATGAGCCAATGCAAAACCTCGACAACTACAGCGGCCGCAGCTACGATGCAATCATAGACTTTAACTCACAGCTCCCCTCCCTTGACACTACGGAGGATGAATTTTACCTTGACACCATAAACGGTCCGTTTTATAACTACATCCTTGACCACCCTCTCTATCACCATGATATGATACGGATGGCTCTAAAGGATTATCATATCATCTGCCTTGATGATAATCACAAAAAATATATCGAAAAATGGTACCCTAACATTAAATCCGTGCACACCCTTCCTGTTGCCGGCTCATCTCCCCGGATTATTACCCCCTGGGAAGATAAAACCACCGACCTCATTTTTACCGGTACATACACCGATCCGGCCAATATTCTTAATATGGTTCATGACCTCGGTCTCGAGCTTGAGGCCGATATTCTGGAGCTTATAAAAAGGCAAAAGTCCCATCCTGACCTGCCTTTGGAAGATATATTTGAGGAGTTTTCAAAAGAGATAGATGTACCTTTAAGCGTAGTGCGTTTCCCTTTGAGAATGCATGCCTATTTCCCGGTGGACTCATATATCACAGCCCTTGTCCGGGAAAATGTCGTAAAGTCGATTGCCAAAAGCGGTCAGAAAATCACACTTGCAGGACACGGGTGGAATAAGGCTGCCTTCCTTAAAGGACTTGACAATGTGACAGTGCTGCCGCCTGTTAAATTTTCAAAGCAGACCTCTCTTATGGCAGACGCCAAAATAGCGCTTAATGTCATGCCCCATTTTAAAGCAGGCTGCCATGACAGGATTTTTACCTCAATGCTCTCGGGCTGCGCCGCCCTCTCGGACGAGAGCAGCTGGTTTGATGATAATCTTACCCGCGGGGAAAATATTATCACCTATTCCATAAACAATCCGGATGCCCTGCCTGAAATAATATCATCCGCGCTTTCAGACGATAATCGCCTGAGATGCATAGCCGCCGCAGGAAAAAAACTTTGCGAAAAAGAGCACACCTGGGATGCTCACTGCAGGATACTTTCCGATATATTTATATAATTTTGCCGGACGATTTGTACATCTTGCGGTACTCCATGGGACTTTGTCCATACCTGTTTTTAAAGGCATCCACAAATCTCCTGACATTGTTATATCCTACTTTTTCAGCTATTTCATAGGTTTTAAGGTCGGTATTTATTACCATCTTCACCGCCTCTTCCATCCTTATGTTGATGAGGTATGATTTATAGTTTTCTCCGGTGGTATTCTTAAAAAAGGTACTGAAATAGCTTGAGCTGACGCAGGCCATCTCGGCAAGCTGCTTTAAGGAGATGTCATTCATGTAGTTGTCCTTCATGTATTCCTTAATCTTGAGTATCACCGACACATCCTTTGCCTGCACATTCTGGTATACCTTCTTCATAAATCCCTTATAATAGCCGGATACATAGTCCATCATCTCATTATAGGTATTTTTTTCGCTGATTTCCTTAAGCAGAGTCTCCTGATGCTCGGCAAAGCTGCCTTCTATCATCTTATAGTTTTTAAGTTTCTCAAAAAGCTGTCCCGTAAATGTCATACAAAGCGATAGCGCCGCATCACGGTTTCCGTAATGCATCTTTCTGATATGCATAAGTACCCGCCTTATATCATCGGATATCTCATCGTTTTTGGAAGAAATACTGCTAAGCACCCTCTCGGCAAGCTTGTTGTATTCATCTATTCCTCCGCCCTCTCCCGTCTCCGGAAGGTCCACATCAAGAATATCTATTATTTCCCTGTCTTCGAAATAATACAAATCATAGGCAAATTTTGCGCTGCTGTAGGACATTCTTATCTCGTTTATATCCTTTGTTCTGTCTCCTATACCCACACAGAGGGTTATCTTATATTCATCCTCTATAGCCTTTTTCATGGGGAGGATAATACTGCGGATAAAACTATTCTCTTTTTCATCTTCCAAAACAGCCACCATATTGCAGGAATTGTCATCCTTTTTTACGACAAACCCGCCTTCTTCGCCTATTATCTTTTCAACTATTTTATTGTAAATAACAAACTGCAAAAGCTTTCTTTTTTCATACTCGGCCCTCTCCTGTCCTATGTTGAACCTGAGTATGCCGACGCAGAGCGCCACAAAAAATTTACCGTCTGTGTTTACATTTTTCCTTAGAAAACTGTCGTAGATATAGTCACTGGTATAGTCATACCCCTCGTCCATATCACTGAATATATCCCTGAATCTCGATGTCCCCTTATTATCCTTAAAAAGTTCCACCGTCCTTAGAGCATCTATCTGTTCGGTCGCTTTTGAAAGCACATTTTCAAGGTCTTTTTTCCTGACGGGCTTTAGCAGATAATCCACCGCTCCCTTTGATAAGGCAGCCTTTACATAGTCAAACTCCTGATATGCGCTGATAAATATAAACTTTATCTTCTGCCGTTTTTCCTCTCCCAGCTCATCAAGGAGCTCTATCCCGGATATGTAAGGCATTTTCACATCGGATATCACTATGTCCGGCGAAAACTCCTCTATCGCGGATAGAGCCGCCCTGCCGTCAGTGACCTTTGCCACCACCTCCATACCAAAGGATGGCCAGTCAATCATTTTTTCGATACCGTTTAAAATTACCTCTTCATCATCAGCCAATAACACTTTAAGCATTTTTCTCATCCTCTTCTGTAATAATCGGAAGCCGGAGCGTTACTATCGTTCCCATACCCACATAGCTTTCTATGCCTACTCCGTATCCGTCTCCATATGTCATATTTATAAGGTCGGATATGTTTTTAAGTCCTATACCCACCCTGTATTTCGAGTCGCTGTCATAATCACTTATTTCTTGCGAAAGCACCTTCTTCAGATATTCAAGGTTTTCAGGCTCTATGCCGACTCCATCGTCCATTATGTATATCTCCAGATGCCCATCCGTTTTTGTCACATCCACATTTACGGTGCCGAGTCCCTGTTTTTCCTTAAGTCCGTGTTTTACCGCATTTTCCACTATGGGCTGTATGGCAAACTTAAGGATGTACAATCCGAGTTCTTCGTCCCTTACATTGATTTTCAGATTCAGCCTCTTTTTATATCTCACCCTGATAATATTAAAGTATGCCTTTATATTATCAAGCTCTTTATTGACGGTAACAAGCTCTTTGTTGTCTGTAACATACCTCATCTGATCCGACAATGATTCAAGCAGTTCTGCGGTCTGTGGGTCATCATTTTCAAGAGCCGTCATCCTTATTACATCAAGGGTATTGTATAAAAAATGCGGCTGTATCTGCATCTTGAGCGCATTTATCTCGGAAAGGTTACGGCTGAGCTTTGCTTCATAGACCTGGTTTATATAGTATTTCAGGTCATGCAGCATCTTGTTGAATCCTTCTCCAAGATACTGAAACTCATCATTTGTCCTTATATCAACCTCTACATCAAAGTTGCCGACCTGTACCTCCCGCATCGCATTTTTGAGTACCCTGGCAGGTCCGCTGAGTCTGCCCGAATAAATACTGTATATTGCCACAAGTACAAATAAAAACACCAGAAGAATCACTATCATAAGCGATATATTTTCCATATAGCCGCTTCTGATATCGGCGATTGATGTGCTGATGACTATGTAGTATCCGGTATCGCCGAGTCTGCGGTAAATAAGCCTTATGTCCCCCGCGGATATGCTCGAGCTCTCACTTTCAAAATATCCCTTATATGTTGCAAACACATCCTCGGTTTCTTCGTAAACAGACTTGTCTGTGCTGTAGAGATAGTTGGCTCTCTCGGGGTTGTAAATATATATATTGCCGTGGCTGCCGATATTAAGGCTCTCGGTATACTCATCAAAAACGCTCTCGTTTATATCTACATATATGGTACCCAAAACCTTGGACTGCGCATTTGCAGTAGTTGATACATCAAAATAGTTTCTAACGATTGAAAACACATTATCATCCGTGTTTTTCACATACAGACTCTCCGGTCTGCAGGGCGTAAACGCCATTTTCTGATAGCTATCAGCGGTCTCATAGAGTTTATTATCCAAATATGCAGGCTCAAGGATTACCGTTTTCTCCGTATTGTGAAATATGAAATACCCGGAGTTATCTTCCGTCACAAACCTCACCGAAGATATATATGAGTTCATCGAGAGCATCTGCTGCAGCATTGAGTTTACATAGATGGTCTTTTGCTGTGAGCTCATATCCTCAGACTCTAATATCTCATACAGATACTGTCTGTCCGTGGTCGTATATTCATATACATATCTCATGGTCTCATCCACAGAGTTTATAACTCCGAGAGCATTCTCCTCGAGATAATAGCTCATCTGCAGCATATTGCTGAGTGTCATGGACTCGGCATTGTTTGAGTAATGCACCAGAAACGCCATACATATAGCCAGCATCGGCAGCACCGCAAAAACCAGGAAGGTCTTGGTCAGTTTGGAGAATGTAGACTCATAATTATCAAAATTATTCATAATCCGTCTCCTCCAGTACTTTTTCCCATTTTTCCTCCAGTCTGCCGGTAAACTCACTCAGTTTAAGTTCGCCTTCCAGAAAGGGATACATCTGCTCAAACATATAGCTGCGAAACTCCTGCGGCACAAATGAATTGGTCAAAGATATGGTAAATATTTTATCTACCTGAGTACTTTTATCCACCACCTCTTTCTGCATATCGGTGTATTTCACATCGCAGTCCCTTTTTACAGCCTCAATCCCGGTAATGTTCGTGCACATTTTTTCATATATTCCTTCCGAATAGAAAAACCGCAGAAATCTTTCCGCCGCATCCTTTTTATCGGCATCCTCCCCACACTCTTTTGTGATAGTCCAATAGCTGTAGACCTCCTTGTCCGTAATCCTCTGTCCGTTAGAATCCGGCAGGTAAAACCATCCGAGACTCACGCTCTCTCCAAGGTTTTCAACCTCATTTACCATCCAGCTGCAGGTGTAGGTCATGGCGGCATTATTACCCGTAATAAGCTCAGGAAGCATTATATCAGTAGTGCTTTCCCACAGACTGTCCACATACCCCCCGGTAAAAAGTTCCTGCATCATAAGAAACATACCGTTTACATCATCATCCTCCCATGATGCTTTTCCACCGAGCATTTCAGCCATCCAGTACTGATTGTATTTTAATATGTTGTTGTCAAAATAGTGATTTAAAAGGACAGACAAATTCCATGAATTGGCTCCGGCAAGTGCTATCGGAGTAATCCCCTGGTCTGAAAGCGTTTCGCATATTTCCAAAAATTCATCGTAATTTTGCGGCTCCGAAAGAGAATACTTTTCAAAAATATCCTTATTGTACAAAATGCCCGATGTATAACATGCCGTACCCACAGCGTATTTTTTCCCGTCATATGCACTTACATATCTGTTCATATCAGTGATATCTTCCGGCAGCTCGCATAACAGATTTTCCTTTTCAAAAAAAGAAGGATTGACCATCTCGGCTACATCGCCGAGTTCTCCGCGTGCATACAGTACATTTAAAGTATCCTCATAAAACCCTGTTTCGCTTCTTATCTCGTAATCAACCTCAACATCCGGATTTTCCTCCTCGAATTCCAGAATAATGTCAGCCATAGCCATGCTCCACCCACTCTGCTCTGACATAAAGGTTACGGTTATGTGTGTCTTTTCATCGCTGCTGCCTGTATATGTTGACTGTTTTAACTTGTAATCCACATACAGGTTGTAAAACCACACCCCGAAAATAATAAGGAGCGCTACCCCAACTGCCGCAATTACGGCAGTTATCTTCTTCCCACTTGCATCCATTTAGACTTTTACCTTCTCTATCGTAATATTCCCCAGACTGATTTTTTTCCAGAGAGTATCATTTATACTTATATCATGCGCCTCATAAAGCTCAGTATAGTATTGTCCTCCTATATCAACACTGGCATTAGGCTCGTCGTTATACTCCGAGAAATCCCCTTCCTTTATAAGTATGTTGGCATATTTGCGCGCCAAGTGCACCCTCTCTATTACCGGTGTCAGCGTTTCCTCATCAAACAAGGTCGCCTTACGCTGTTTGTATGACAGGCCTTCGATACAGTCCGCAACATATTCCTCTACTTCCTCATTATCTGTCTCATCCAGGCTCACACCGGCCTGCTCTGCTTCGTGTGAATATATGCAATCCCTTATACAGGTATTCATGGCCGCCTCTTTTGCCTGAGTCCTTATGAATGTCTGATTGGTATATATATTCCAGAAAGCCATGGTATCCGTCTCGTCATAAACCTCAGCTACGGCATTTATCTTGGCTTCACATATCATAATATAATACGAAAGCTCCTGAAGGGATATCTCCTCATCATCTACCGTAACTATTACTTCTCCGAGGTGGTCTGCAAACTCTACCTTGTTCGAAGCAGACCTTATCGTCACGACCAGACTTGCCATAATAAAGGCAAATACCCATATAATCACCTTCCTGTAGAGAGGATTGGCCCATATTTTTATGATTTCAGTCTTAAGATGTTTTATCCTCATGCCGCTGCCTCTTTACTTCATACATGCTAATATCACCCTCATGTACGAAGGCATCTATATCCACATCCCGTCCGTCTGTCTGTACCATTCCTATGCTTGCGGATATGCTGAATGACTCGTTGGGGATAAGTGTTGTAATCCTTTTATCAAGTTCTATACATTTATCATTTACCGCCTTGCCGTCATAAACGCCGACAAGTATCACAGCAAACTCATCTCCCCCGAGTCTGACCGCCAGGCCGTCCGAAAACGCATCTTTAATATATTCAGCCGAAGTCTTGAGTACCTCATCACCCCTGGCATGTCCCAGTCTGTCATTGACCTCTTTGAAATTATCAAGGTCAATATATAAGAGAGTCATGGGGCTGCCCTTTTGCTGCTGAATGTATTCATAAAAATACCTTCTGTTTCTAAGACCGGTAAGAGAATCCGTATTGGCACTTTCTATTATGGACTGCTCGTATCTCCTCCTGAAGGTATTATCCAGAAATACACAGTAATATCCCGTGACCTTGCCGAGATAATCATGTATCTCCTGCTCTATTATTATATAATATTTTTCTTCATCATTAATAATTCCCCTGACTTCCCTGCTGTGAGAAGTCCTGGTCTCCTGATGTATGGTTTCCGATAAAGGTTCAAAAGTCTCCTCTATCCATCTCATATATGAAAAAGTCGCTATCTCATTTGTGCTCATATGAAGAATATCTTTAAAATTGGCATTCATTCTTATGGTGTTAAAATCCCTGTCACATAAGAGCACCGGAAGCGGAATATTTTCAAGCAGAATAGAAAACTCCAGTCCCATATTGTTAAGGTCGGTCATATCATGTCCTATACCACTTGTACCTATAACCTTTCCAAACGGGTCAATAAGAGGTGCCTTATAAGTCATAAGCTGTTTAATATCATCCCCTATCTGCACCATCTCCTCGAGAGCTATAGTCTTGCCGCTTTCCATAACCTCGGTCTCGGAATTTATGCACCTGATATCATCAAGGTCTGTATCGGGTTCAACATTCCATATATATTCATGTGGGGCATTACGGCACTGCTCCTTTGTCTTTCCGACCACCTCCGTAAACTTCGTGTTTACCTCAAGGTGCAGTCCGTCCGCATTTTTAAACCACATCATATCCGGGGACGAATCCATAAGCGTGGTCATCATCATCTTGTTATAATATGCATCAAAACGCGCTTTAAAATTCCTTACGAGTTTAAGGAAGATAACCTTAATCGTATCCGTATCATAATATCCCCAGAACTGATCTATTTTTTTAGCATAGGGCATAGCATACTTCGGGTCTCCGCCGTATACCAGCATCATATATTCATCACTCACATCAGCCTTTGGTAATAAATCATGGTCATCCGTAATAAGTATACTGTAACAGTTATCGGGCATAATAAAGCTTTCAGTATCTTCCACTTTATTCCAAATACAGCTCACCTCATCGGGAAGCTCTGTATTCTTAATGGCTTCAATGGTTGACTCGTTTTTCCATTTATAAAATATTTCTATTTTAAGTACAAACATTTCACAACCCCGTTCATTGATAATCTAATTAATAATTTTACCATATTAACGGTAAAAAGTAAAAGAATCCCAAGGCATTAGTTGCCTCGGGATTCTCCGTTTTTGATTTATTTTATTTCGTATAACCAGCCCTTCGGAGCTTCGATTCGTCCCATCTGTATGCCTGTAAGAGTTTCATACAGTTTTCTGGTTACAGGACCCATATCCTCCATTCCGCTCGGGAAACAGATTTCCCTGCCGTGGTCGTTAATCTTTCCTACGGGAGAGATTACAGCTGCCGTACCACAAAGTCCGCACTCGGCAAAATCCTTTACCTCGTCAAATGCAACCTTTCTTTCCTCGACTTCGAGTCCAAGATATTCCTTGGCTACATATACAAGAGATCTTCTTGTAATGGAAGGAAGAATACTGTCTGACTTCGGAGTTACAACCTTTCCGTCTTTGGTAACAAAGAGGAAGTTTGCTCCACCTGTCTCTTCCACATATGTGCGGCTGCCCGCATCAAGATACATATTCTCATCAAATCCTTCTTCATGCGCGGTAACTATTGCATGAAGGCTCATTGCATAGTTAAGTCCTGCCTTGATATGACCTGTACCGTTTGGTGCTGCCCTGTCATAATCCGAAACCTTTATTGTGATAGGCTTGGCTCCACCCTTAAAATACGGGCCTACAGGAGTGGTAAACACTCTGAACTGATATTCTTCTGCCGGCTTTACTCCGATAACCGGTGAACTACCGAAAATATAAGGTCTGACATAGAGTGTGGCTCCCGTGCCGTATGGCGGTACATAAGCCTCATTTGCTTTGATGGTCTGTGCTACCGCTTCGATAAATCTCTCCTCAGGGAAGGCCGGTATCTCAAGTCTCTTTGCCGAATCAACCAGACGCGATGCGTTAAGGTCCGGTCTGAACATAACTGTTCTGCCGTCTTCTGTAGTATACGCCTTAAGTCCTTCAAATACTGTCTGTGCATACTGAAGTACTCCTGCACACTCACTTATTGTGATTGTGTCGTCTTCTGTAAGGGTACCTTCATCCCATTTACCGTCCTTATAGTTTGATACATATCTTTTAGCGGTCTTCTGATATGCAAATCCCAAATTACTCCAATCGATATCTTTTTTCTGCATTTTACTCTTCCTCCTGTAAGATTCTGTGAGGAATCTTTATATGTTTTGATTTTACGCTTATTTTATTTATTATTCAAGATAACCTAATATATAGAGTTGCTATAAATTTTATAACCTCCGGTTATACTATCTGCAGGATGTGGAAACGCTTTCTATGGCGACCGAACCTCCGCGCACCACCTCAATATGCTTGAATGTCGCACGAAGCAGGCTTATGAGTTCATTGTTCCTGTGGTCTGTGAGCATACATGCTATAATACAGCTGTCTACCCCTATGTCTATAACCTCTCCGGAAAATACCTGGGCTATCCTGAACACCTCTTCTTTTTCTTCAGGCGTAATCTTTTTAATTTTCACATATAGGATTTCCTTCATATGCACAGGCATATCGGTAAGGTCTATTACCTTTATTACCTCGACCATTCTGTTGAACTGCTTTTTAATCTGCTCGAAGGTAATATCGTCACTCTCTACTCCTATTGTCATACGGGAAACCGACTCGTCTTCTGTTGTACCTACCGTAAGAGATGTCATATTGTATCCCTTGCCTGCCAGAAGACCGGATACCTTAGCCAGTACACCGACACGGTTTTCCACATATAATGCAATCCATCTTTTTTCCATATCGTCCTCCTAAAGTATCATATTATCAAGAGCGCTGCCGCCCTTTACCATAGGCAGCACTACTTCTTCCGGTTCGATAATAAACTCAACCACTGTGGTAGTTTCTTTATTTGCCCTTGCCTTCTCAAGGGCAGCCTTTACATCTTCCCTTTCTGTAACCCTGATTCCGAGGGCTCCGTAGCTTTCTGCCCATTTCATAAAATCAGGTACATACTCTGCGCTTTCAGGGTCTAATTTTGCAAGCGGGTCTATGCCCTCATCATGTTTTTTAAGAGAGGTGTGAACATACCTCTTTCCATAAAACATCTGCTGCATCTGACGCACCATTCCGAGATATGCGTTGTTTAAAAGGATTACGGTAACCGGCGCTTTTTCTACAATAGATGTTGCCATCTCCTGCATATTCATCTGGAAGCCTCCGTCTCCTGTAACGCAGACCACATCCTTATCCGGCGCACCTATTTTAGCCCCCACAGCTGCCGGGAAGCCGAATCCCATGGTTCCAAGTCCTCCGCTTGTCACCATCATCTTGCCTTTTTTAAGGTCTATAAACTGGGTCGCCCACATCTGGTTCTGTCCTACATCTGCCGTAAATATCGTATCGCCGTCAAACACCTCATTTATTGTCTCCATTATTACCTGAGGTGTCAGTCCCACATCGTTTGGCATGCTCATGGGATATTTGTCATCCCATTTCCCTATTTCATCCATCCACTCCGATGTATCTACCTTTGTCGCCCATTCGTTTATCTTTAAAAGCGCAACCTTTGCATCTGCCACTATCGGTACATTTACCACTACATTTCTCGAAATGGACGCGGTATCTATATCAATATGTACTATCTGGGCATTCGGTGCAAAATGACTGAGCGAGCCCGTTATTCTGTCATTAAACCTTGTACCTACTGAAAACAGCACATCGCACTCGTTTACCGCCTTATTGCAGGCGTACTTTCCATGCATTCCGGCGTTGCCGAGATATAACGGGTGGTTCGATGGCATGGCGCCTTTTCCCATGATTGTTGTCATTACGGGGACCGTCGTCTTTTCAGCGAATTTAACAAGTTCATCATTTGCCCGCGCTATATTTACACCGCCTCCGGCAAGAATAAGAGGCTTTTTGGCATTTTTGAGCATCTTCCACGCCTTTTTAAGCTGTCCGATATGTACGCCCTCGCTTGGCTTATAGCCCCTCATGTTTACCTTTTCCGGATACTCGCTGTCTCCGGTTTCGTTTTGTATATCCTTGGGGAAGTCCACCACTACAGGGCCCGGCTTGCCTGTAGATGCCACATAAAACGCCTCTTTAATTATCCGTCCCAAAGATGCTCTGTCCGGCACCATGATTCCGTACTTGGTGATGTTCCTGGTTATGCCCATCATATCTATTTCCTGAAAGGCATCATTGCCCACAAGACCTCTTGCAACCTGTCCGGTAAATACCACAAGCGGGATGCTGTCATAAAACGCATCCGCAAGTCCTGTTATCGTATTGGTTGCTCCCGGTCCGCTTGTTACAAGGCAGACAGCCGCCTTGCCCGTTGCCCTTGCATATCCTTCCGCTTCATGGATGAGAGCCTGCTCATGCCTTGGCAAAACAAGCCTTATATCGGTTTTGTTAAGTTCATCCAAAAGGTCGGTAATCACCCCTCCCGGATATGCAAATACCGTATCAACGCCTTCAGCCTTAAGTGCTTTTACAAATAATTTCTTTCCGGTTATATCCATTATTTTCCCTGCTTTCTACTATATGTTGTAAATTTGTATTCGAGGTCAAAGCATGTCTCTTCCTCGCCTTCATAGGTCATTTCCCACTCATCTGACTCATCAAGGTCAGGGATATAGGCATCCGCCTCGTATTCATAATCTATTTTGGTGATATAGGCCGTATCGCAATAAGGAAGAAGCATCCTGTATACGCTTTCCCCACCTATTACAAATACCTCGTCGGTATCATATTTTTCCAGTTCTTTGAAAAGTTCATCCTCGTCTTTAACAACTATTGCATCCTTGGCCTTAAAAGATGTGCTTTTTGTAAGCACAATATTGGTTCTTTGTTTAAGGGGCGACGAACCCGGAAAACTTTCCAGAGTCCTTCGTCCCATAACCACGACATGCCCCGTGGTCATTTCCTTAAAAAACTTCATATCATTCGGAATACTCACAAGCAATCTGTTTTTAAGACCTATCGCCCAGTTTTTATCTACAGCCGCTATCAGTTTCATTGTCTCTCCTTATACTGCCACAGGTATATTGGTAATCTGTGGACCGAATTTATAATCCTCAAGTCTTACATCATCTTTTGTAAACATATAAAAATCCTTAATCTCAGGATTAAGCCAAAACTTCGGAGCCGGATTCTCATCCCTTGATATAAGTTCCTCTATCATAGGAATATGTCTGTCGTAAATATGTGCATCTGCTATCACATGTATAAATTCTCCGACCTGCATATCGCACACCTGGGCAAGCATATGGGTAAGGACTGCGTACTGTGCCACATTCCACGCGTTTGCCGCAAGCACATCATTCGAGCGCTGGTTTAATACCGAATTTAAAATCAGCTTATCCTGTCCCTCTTTTTTGGTCACATTAAAGGTCACAGAATATGCACAGGGGTACAGATTCATCTCGTGCAAATCTTTGTGCACATAGATGTTTGTCATTATTCTTCTCGAATACGGATTGTTTTTAAGGTCATAGATTACCGCATCTATCTGGTCAAGCAGGACTCCTTCTCCGGTAATCTCAGCTGACGGGTATGATGACAAATCCTCTCCCGGGATTTCTTTATGATGGACATACTTTTGTCCTATCTGATATCCGTATGCCTTTCCGATGGAACCGCTTTCGTCAGCCCAGCTGTCCCATATATGGGCATCCATATCATTGATGTTGTTGGATTTTTTCTGCCATATCCAAAGGAGCTCGTCCGTACAGCTTTTTATCGCTGTCCTTCTCAAAGTCAGTGCCGGAAACTCTTTCGAAAGATCATATCTGTTTACAACACCGAATTTTTTAACCGTATAGGCAAAACTGCCATCCTCCCACTTAGGGCGCACCTTTTCCCCTTCGGTACTCGTGCCGTTATCTAAGATATCACGGCACATTTCTTTAAAAACCCTGTCCGCATGACTCATATTCCCATCCTCCAATCATAATAACGCTTCATCCGGCATTATACCATAAAAACGACGAGGAGAATACAAATAAATTTGTATTCTCCTCGTCGTTTACTAATTATTATACTCTTATTATACTCTTGAAAGATACTCACCTGTTCTGGTGTCAATCTTTATAACATCATCCTGGTTTACAAAAAGCGGTACCATAACAGTTGCACCTGTCTCTACTGTGGCCGGCTTTGTAGCACCTGTTGCCGTATCACCCTTTATACCCGGCTCTGTCTCTGTAATAACAAGCTCTACGAAAAGAGGAGCCTCTACCGAGAATACCTTGCCGTTATGTGAGCAAACCTTGCACATCTCGTTCTCTTTTACGAACTTAAGGCTGTCACCTACTGTATCGGCATCAAGAGCCACCTGGTCGTATGTTTCGTTATCCATGAAATAGTAAAGTCCGCTGTCTGAGTAAAGATACTGCATATCCTTTCTGTCGATATGAGCCTGAGGACATTTCTCTGTAGGACGGAAGGTCTTTTCTACGACACCGCCTGAGATAATGTTCTTAAGCTTAGTTCTTACGAAAGCTGCACCCTTACCAGGTTTAACATGCTGAAACTCAATAATCTGAAAAATATTTCCTTCAACTTCAATGGTAACACCATTTCTGAAATCGCCTGCTGAAATCATTTATGTTCCTCCTTATATGCGTATATCCATATTTAAACACTCGTAATATTGTAACAAACCACCTGTATTCTTGTCAACTCTTTACCTCAAAAGTATATCCATAAGGCACTCATACACCTCATAATACTTCTCGTTCCACTGCAGGCATATCGCCTCTGCCTGTTCTTTTGTAGGTACCGACAGGCTTAGTTCCACAAGCTGTTTATCGTTTTCTCTTATACGGCATCTCGCTGAAAATCCACCTTTACCGTCTTCGTAATATTCTGATAAGGCAAGGTTTTCTTCTTCGAGCTCAAAGTTTTTTTCTTTGAGATATGCCGTCATCTCTTGCTTTATTTCATCCGATATCCTGCCATTGTAAAACTTGAGCGAATTCCTGCCCTCATCCGAAAGAGTAAAAAGAGTCCTGCCTGCTGCGTGCCTCGTATTTACAAGGCCTGCTTCCTCAAGCTCCGAAAGCGATGCCTGAAGAGTGAAATAATCAGTATATCCTTTTTCCAGTACGAAATCCGAAAAATGGGCACTTGTCATGGCCTCTCCCGCCTTATCAAGCATAAAAAGCACCATGAGTTTATATAATGTAGTATTTTTTTCTATCATGTCATCATCCCTAAATAAGGTCCATTACCGCACGGCTTACTACATCAGCCACCCTCGGATCAAAGGCCTGTGGCAAAATGTTTACATCCGAAAGCTCATCATCCGGCACAAGAGAGGCTATAGCCTTTGCTGCAGCAAGCTTCATTTCTTCTGTAATGGCCTTAGCTCTGCCTTCGAGAGCACCTTTAAATATTCCCGGGAAGGCGAGCACATTGTTGACCTGGTTAGGGAAATCACTTCTTCCCGTACCGACCACACCGGCTCCTGCCTCCTTTGCCACATCCGGCATAATCTCCGGCACCGGATTGGCCATGGCAAACAGAATACTTCCCTCATTCATAGACCTTACCATATCCGCCGTAACTATACCCGGCGCAGAAACCCCGACAAAGATATCCGCCCCCTTAAGGGCATCTGCCAGAGTACCTGTTTGTCCGGAAAGGTTTGTCACTTCCACCATTTCTTTCTGCATCCAGTTGAGGTTTTCTGATTTTTTGGAGAGAATACCGGATATGTCACACATTGTCACATCCTTAAATCCATATCTTAAGAGGAGCTTTGTGATGGCTACTCCCGCAGAACCGGCTCCGTTTACAACCACCTTGCATTCTTCCTTTTTTTTGCCAGTCACCTTAAGTCCGTTGATGATTCCCGCAAGAACGATTATAGCGGTACCATGCTGGTCATCATGGAAAACAGGGATGTCAAGCATCTCTTTTAGCCTTGTCTCTATTTCAAAGCATCTGGGTGCAGAAATATCTTCGAGATTAATACCTCCGTATGCCGGTGCCAGATAGCTTATTGTCTTTATGATTTCTTCCGTATCCTGGGTATCCAGACAGATAGGCACTGCGTTTACTCCGCCGAACTCTTTGAAAAGACAGCATTTTCCTTCCATTACCGGCATGGCCGCAAGCGCTCCGATATTGCCCAGTCCAAGTACAGCACTTCCGTCTGAAATGACCGCTACAGTGTTTGCCTTCATTGTGTATTTATAGGCTGCCTCGGGATTTTCCGCTATCACCTTACAAGGCTCCGCAACTCCGGGTGTATAGGCTATAGAAAGGTCTTCCCTGTTTTTTACTGGTGCCTTTGATATTGTCTCTAATTTTCCGTTCCACTCTTCATGCATCTTAAGAGCTGTTTCTTTGTCTGCCATCTTACGCCTCCTTTGCGAGCAGTTTCTCAACAGTAGCCCGCTTTACACAGATAGTAAATACTTCCATTGCCGTCCTGAGTTCTTCTAACGGTGGAAGCGACGGAGCGATTCTTATTATCGAATCCTGCGGATCTTTGTGATACGGGAACGGCGCTCCTGCAGGAGTCATCTTTACTCCGGCCTCCCCGCAAAGCTCGATTATTCTGCTTGCGCACCCCGGCATAGCCTCAAAGGCAACAAAATATCCGCCTCTCGGCTCAATCCAGTTGGCTATCTCGAGTTCTCTCAATTCATCGCTTAATTTGTTTAATACGAGGTCAAACTTAGGTCTCATAATCTCTGCATGCTGTTTCATCTTCTTTCTGATGCCTTCCTGATTTACAAGGTATCTTGCATGACGGAGCATATTGAGTTTGTCATAGGAAATAATCTTTATTCCCATCTGATGACGAATCTCATCAAGGTTCCTATATGAAGCTGCGCATCCGGAAATACCGGCACCCGCAAATGTTACCTTTGAAGTCGAGAAAAACTCATAAACCATATCGGGATTTCCCGCCTTCTCGCACTCGCTCAAAATATCCAGCAGTTCATCCTGCTTGTCATCATAAAGATGATGCACACAGTAGGCATTATCCCAGTATATTCTAAAATCTTCCGCTGCAGGTTTTAAAGCTGCAAAAGCCTTTACAGTCCTGTCCGAATAAGTGATGCCCTGTGGGTTGGAATACTTCGGCACGCACCATATACCCTTTACAAGGGGATCTGTCTCAACATATTTTTTTACCAGCTCCATGTCCGGTCCTTCCGGTGTCATGGGAATATTTATCATATCTATTCCAAAATATTCTGTTATCGCAAAATGTCTGTCATATCCCGGAACAGGACATAAGAATTTGACCTTCTCGTCGTACTTGCACCACGGTTTTGAGCCCAGCACTCCCTTAAGCATAGCACGGCACACGAAATCGTACATAACCGAAAGCGACGAATTACCGTAGACAATTACCTGGTCCCACGGCACATCCACCATATCTCCAAGCATCTTTTTGGCCTCATCTATTCCCGCAACATCACCGTAATTACGGCAGTCTGCTCCGTGCTCCGAATGAAAGTCTGTTTTTGAATTTACCACATCAAGCATTTCCGATGATAAATCCAGTTGAGCCGTCGACGGCTTTCCTCTTGACATATCAAGTTTAAGGTTCATCAGCATGTACTTTTCATACTGGTATTCAAGGTTCTTTTCTTCTTTGTGAAGCTCATCATGAGTCATTTCAGAATATTTTTTCACTGTTTTAATTTCCTTTCCTGATTAAGTCCATATGCTCCCTTACATTTTTTTCATACCCCAGACCTGTAGGCTCGTAAAATACTCTATCTGTCAGCCCATCCGGCAGATACTGCTGCCTCACATAGTGATTCGGATAGTTGTGGGCATACTTATATCCTATGCCATGGCCCATTTTTTCTGCCCCACTGTAATGCGAATCCATAAGGTGCACGGGCACGGGAGGTGTATTTTTCTTTTTCACCTCTGACATAGCCTGATTTATAGCCATATAACTTGCATTGCTTTTGGGTGCGGTCGCGACATATATCGCCGCCTCCGAAAGTATAATCTGCGCCTCAGGCATACCTATCCTCTCACACGCCAGGCTGGCCGAAACAGCTACACTAAGTGCATTCGGATCTGCCATACCGACATCTTCGGCTGCACATATCATTATCCTTCTGGCAATAAACTTTATGTCTTCTCCTCCATAAAGCATCCGCGCCAGATAGTACACCGCAGCATCGGGGTCCGAGCCGCGCATACTCTTTATAAAAGCGGAAATAACATCATAATGATTATCTCCGTCCTTGTCATATCTGATTGAACGCTTTTGAATGCATTCTTTTGCCACATCAAGGTCTATATGTATAAGTCCGTCTTCCGATTTTTCGGTTGTAAGCACTCCGAGCTCGAGTGCGTTAAGAGCGCTTCTGGCATCTCCGTTTGCAAGGTCCGAAAGAAAATCCGCAGCCTCTTCCTCCAAAACCACATGATACGCGCCCATCCCTCTGTCTGTATCTTCTGCCGCCCTTTTAAGCAGTGTCTTTATGTCCTCATGACTGAGGGGTTTCAGTTCAAAGATAACTGACCTTGATATAAGAGCCGAGTTTACCTCAAAATAAGGATTCTCAGTCGTGGCCCCAATCAAAACTATTGTGCCGTCTTCAACAAAAGGCAACAGATAATCCTGCTGTGCCTTGTTGAACCTGTGAATCTCATCTATGAAAAGTATCGTCTTTTTCTGATACATTCCGAGAGTATCCCTGGCCTTTGCCACCACCTCTTCCATATCCTTTTTACCGGAAGAAGTCGCATTTATAGAGGTAAACTCAGCATTGGTTGTACCTGCTATAACCCTCGCAAGTGTCGTTTTGCCGGTGCCCGGAGGCCCGTAAAAAATAACCGAGCTTATCTTATCTGCCTTTATGGCGCGGTAGAGCATCCTGTCTTTTCCGACAATATGCTCCTGTCCGACTACCTCATCAAGATTTTTAGGTCGCATTCTTGATGCGAGAGGTGACTCTTTTTCAAGAGTCTGCTCCCTCATATAATCAAATAAATTCATATCCATATGTCTGTTACATGCCAAGCTTTGCCTTAAGAGCCGCAAGTTCATCATCTACTGCCGAAGATGAGGTGGCTCCCGCATATTTTTCGGTCAGAGACTCTGCACTTACCGTCTCTTTATCAAGCTCTGATTCAGCCGTAGCCTGAGCGAACATTTTCTCTGCCTTCTCTTCGTATTTGTTAAAGGCATCGAGACTTACTGTGCTACCGGCCTTTGCAGCCGTCTTATTAATATTCTGCTGGGCCTTTGCCATAGAAATCTTGGCTTTGGCAGCGTCCTTTCTCTGCTCAAGTTCTTCGATATTTCTTACCAGCTTATTGTAGCCTTCCTTCATCATCTCGGCATTCTTTCTGGCTACATCGAGATTCTGCTGAAGCGATGCCCTTGTCACCTCAAGAGACTGTTTTGATGCAAGAATGGTTTTACAATCCTCTTCCTGGCCTGCCTTTAAAGCATTTTCGGCAGCCTGCTGCTTTCTTGCAATCTCGGCATCACAGTCGGCAAGCTTCTTTTCTGCAAGCTTTACATCAGCCATTACCTCGGCCGTATCCCTCTTTACATCGGCCAGATCTCTCTTGTAATCGATAAGGAGCTGGTCAATCATCTTTGCCGGGTCTTCACACTTATCCAAAAGAGCATTTATATTTGCCTCAAGTATCTTTGGTATCCTTCCGAGAGTTTCAATCATTCCCATTTTAGTATCCTCCTTTTATAAATATTTATTGGTCAAATCATCATCCGCTATATCGTTTATCGGTGTATTTAGGATTCTCTGATCTTCCTGCGCCTTTTCCTTCGCCCTTTTGTTTCTGATGGATACAAGGGTGATTATAATGACGCCGGCGGCAATTATACTTACCGCGATAAGCACCCATTTTATTATATCCTTAGTCGTGGCCGAAACCTTCATAATCGTATCGCCCGTCTTTACAAAGGCGTTTACAATCACATCGTCCGTAGACATATCCGTCGGCCAGTACCTGTCAATATTGTTCCAGAATATTTCCACAGCCTCCGAGTCCATCACCGACGAAGTCTGAAGTCCGTTTGCATAAGCCATATATCCTACTTCTCCGTCGGTATCCTCTTCTGCAAAATATACATAGAGAAAAATATTTTCCGTATCAAAGTTTTCATCATAATACTCTGTAGCCCATGCCTCTTTGGCGCTGTCCGAATCAAGCAAAGCATCATAGCTTTTAAATATGATATACGGCTGCACTCCGGTATCCTCCCAGAATTCTTTGAGCCTGCTTTCTGTCTTTGATATGTTTTCTATCCATCCGAGTTCGTCTATAATACAGTCATTTATATAGGCATTGCCCGAATCTATCTTTTCTCTTTGAATAGTGCTCTTTACTTCCGATGTATTATCAGATCCTCTGCTGTATCCCGATGATGCAGCTCCGAGGATGGCAACCA
>CAJOOU010000027.1 GCA_905236735.1 uncultured Eubacterium sp.
ACTCAATTCTCTTGTCACAGCCCTTTGCCCTGAGTTCTTCTTCTATAAGATATTCAAGACTTCGCGCTATAAACATCTCACCTAAATTCTCACTCTTTACAAGACCGCAGATTGCAATCCTTGTAACAGAGCCCGGCTCTTTTACATCTGCCCTGAACGGAATGAGATTGTGTGAAACTCTTTTATCAATCGGAGGAAGTTCCATATATCTGTCACCGTAAAGCTGTCTGAGGTAGGTGTCATATCCCTTTGGTCCCGGGAATTTATGTCCTTCAAACTCCACTTCGATAGGTACGCAGTACTCGGATTTTTTGACTCTTTCCTCTGTTGTATGGACATTGGTTGCCATTACTCCGACATACTCTGCCGTCTCAAACGGGATGGATTTCATTATCCCCGTCACATGATTAAAAAGGCTCTCCTTACCGTAAATGGAAGCATAGCCCTTTGCAAGTACATGGAATATTTTGGTAAAAATATTTCTGCCTCTCCAACCCTTTTTCCACATAAGTCTCGCAAGATACTTCCATCTTCCGATTTTCTTAAAATGTTTTATATTGCCCTCTTCCGTATCCGGCAGACCTTCTATCGGAAATATATCCATAAAAATAGGGTACGGCGACTTTTTCATATTCTTTCGTACCAGCATAGATGTATCATAAAGTTTGTAATGATATGCATGTCTTTTGTCGTCAAAATTCGGCGGAAGGAGGGTGTAATTTCCAATCTGCCCCTTACATATCTCCCACATTCTCTCACAGTCGGGACGCGGCATATTCACATCCACATCATCATCCCACGGGATAAAACCCTTGTGCCTGATTGCTCCTAGGAGAGTACCTCCGGACAAAAAATATGTCAGATTGTTTTCCTTGCAGAAATCATCAAATGCCTGCATCATTTCAAGAAGCTGCTCCTTCATCTGAGCCGGAGTAGCCCTCTCTCCCAAATCATCCAATGTATATTTTAACATTTCATATGCTCCGTTAATTGTTTTTTATGATTTCTATTGTGCTCTTTGTTCCCTCATCAAGATCCCACATCGGCTTCCATCCGAGAGCCTTGAGTTTATCGCCGTTTAGCACTGCACGACTAACCTTTGAAAATCCTTTTTTGTCGGCTTCTTCCGGCAGATCAAACACCACCTTGCAGCCGCCGTTTTTGGCTATGGTCTCAGCCAGTTGCTTTACGCTCGCATCCGAGCGGTTGTCAGCTATATTGTATGCCTCGCCGTTCGGTGCACACAGAAGTACCAGATACATTCCCTGTGCGGCATCAAGGCAGTAGCAGTGTGTCCTCTCCAAAGAACCGTCACTTTTAAGCACTATATCCACTCCGTTTGCCGCCTTTCTGATAAAGTCGGAGATGGCGCGGTTGTCGCTAAGGCTCTGTGTCGGTCCGTAGCAGTGGCAGGGTCTTACTATTACAGCCTCTGCCCCGTACTGTGATATGTAGCTCTGGCAAAGGGTTTCCGCTGCCCTTTTTCCCGAAGGATAGCATGAGCGCGGATCGCTGTAATTTACTGTTCCGCAGTAATCTTCCGTAAAGCCGTCTGTTACGGATTCATCCGGCTGGCCGTACATTTCTCCCGAAGATACATAAAGAAATCTTTTCATTCCATGGTTTATACCGTATTTGAGGAAATTCCTTGTACCCAGCACATTTCCCAAAAGAGTATCCACCGGGTAATTGGCATACATACGGGGATTGGCGTTGCTTGCCGCATGGATAATATAGTCCACATCATAATTAAAGCCAAACTCCTCTGTCACATCTGATGCAACAATGTTAAGATATGCCTTCTCTGTATATCTGCCGTATCTTGTGAGCAGCTTTTCCTTTGTTCTGCCAAGCGCATATATAATAATGCCGGCGTTTTTCTTTTCATTTAAATAAATCAGAATATCGACCATAGCAGAACCAAGCATTCCCGCTGCACCCGATACCATAACGCTTTTTCCATTCAGCTTATCCCATGGCACAACCGACTCATCCACTGTTTTTTGTATCTGCCCAAGATACTCCTTGTTGTCATATATCATTTATTTATCCTCAACATTAAGTAATGCTTTAAAAATCTGCAAATCATCATTTGTGGTTATCTTAAGATTCTTCTCAGATCCTGCCGAAAAGTACACTGTTTCTCCAAGCATCTGCATAAGTACGCAGGATGCTGCTGTATTTGTAATATTTTTTTCTTCGGCCTGCTCGTGTGCCCAGAGAAGTTTCTTTATCGGATAAGTATGAGGTGTCTGTGTTCTTACGACATCCTCTCTTGGAATGGATATGGTAGAATAGGTATTTTCCTCATCCTCACATCTGAATATAGCCTCTGTACAAGGAATGGCTGCTACTGCCGAACCCTTCTCTTTGCATATTCTGATTGAATCGGAAATAATATCATGCGATACAAGAGCTCTGTTACCGTCATGAATCATAATAAGATCATCATCCGCTGCCTCTTTTGCAACTGCCATAAGACCGTTATGAATGGAATCCTGACCTGTAGCTCCGCCTGTAACCACCCATTTAAGTTTGGTAATATTATACTGTTTTGCATATGCTTTAAGAATCTCCTGCCATCCATCAAGACATGTTACGCAAATCGCATCAATACTCGGGTGCGACTGGAATTTTTCAAGTGTGTATACGATAAGCGGCTTATCGTTTATATTAATAAACTGCTTCGGTATACTGTTGTTCATGCGGCTTCCTATTCCGCCTGCTGTTACGATTACTGTTGTCATTTTATATTTCCTCCTGAATTAACTTCGTTTTATACCATTCCGATATAATACCAAATATAACTGATAAATTCAACTTTGATACATCTTTACTACGGCTCATCCCTGTCCATGTATTCCTCGTATTCGTCAAGAACCTCTTCCATATCCCCGAACTTCATGAATTCTCCATCGTTTATCCACAGGATTTTATTGCAAAGTTTTCTGAGCGTACCCATATTATGGGAAACTATAACAACAGTCCTCGTCTCATCCTCTATCAGTGATTTCATCTTCTTGAAACTCTTCTTTTTAAATCTCGCATCACCTACTGAAAGCACCTCATCCACAAGGAGAATATCTGTCTCAAGGCAGACCGAAATGGAAAATGCCAGTTTGGAGTACATACCGCTCGAATAGGTTCTGACAGGCATGTCTATGAATTTTCCAAGGCCGGCAAACTTTATTATCCTCGGCATTTTTTCCGTTATCTCCTCTTCGGAAAATCCCAGAAGCATACCCGAAAGCATAATGTTTTCCCTGCCGGAAAGTTCTTTTTCAAATCCCACTCCTATCGACAAAAGCGATATGCTGTGCCCAAAGGTCTCTATACTGCCCTCATCGGGAGAAAAAACTCCTGCGAGCGCTCTTAAGAGGGTGGATTTGCCTGAGCCGTTCTTTCCGACTATTCCAACGATCTGTCCCTCTTCTATCTCAAATGATATGTTTTTAAGTGCCTCATGGACTTCTTTTTTATTCCTTTTCAAATCAAAAAAATTCTTTTTAATGGAAAAGGATTTCAAACTCTTATATCTGACCGTAAGGTTATCAACCTTTATGGCAATCTTTTTTTCGCTCATTTATACCACCTTAATATAACTGTTTTCATTCCTGTAAATAGTAATTATACCTATGACTGAAAGCGCTATGCCTATGACAAACCATATACCCAGCACATATAAATCAGGCGTCTGGCTGTACAAAAGACACTTTCTGAGGCTGGTAATAAAAAACGCCAGAGGATTGCACTTGCCTAAAAGAAAGGCAATCTGCGGATGCGAGTCCCCTAGTCTGTGCTCTATGGAAAACATTATACCGGTCATATAAAAAACCAGTCTCAGCGCTATATTTACCACATTGGTCAAATCCTGCACATAGACACCGAAGTGCAACAGTATTGTCATGCATCCAAAGGTAAATATTATCACGGCAATCAGGATAAGCGGGGCAAAAATCACATTCCAGCTAAGCGGCACCCTGTAAAATATCATAAGCCCTATGACAATCAGAAAAGAGATGCACATCTTAAACCCGTTTACACACATCTTTGATATTATAAATACGAATTTCGGTACATATACCTTGGATAAAATAGCCTTCTGCTTTTTCACCATTTTCACGGACTGCTTAAGGTTTTGCTGAAAGAAGGATGTCCACACCGCAAGTCCGACAAAGATAAATGCCGTAAAGTATTCTTCTCTTGCATTGAATATGAATCCGAAAATAAATGCATAGATAAACATAAGGCAGATAGGCTCAAGCACCCACCATATACCGTTAAGATACGAACCTGCGACCTCGGCCTTAAGTTCTGCCCTTGCCGAATATTTCGCATAGTCCCAGTAATTAATCAAATCATTTTTGAAGCGTTTCAAATAGCTCATATTTTACCTCATACACCTCATCCAAAAGATGTCAATCTTAAAATCTTATTTCATAGAGAACATGCTGCTCTCTCTCCTCTTCGGGCGGTATCTTCATATAGTCACCGTAAAGTTTTTTAAGATAATTATCATAATCCGCCGTCACACAAAACTCTGCATCCTCAAACGGCATTTTGACCGTACTTAAAAATGCCTTTCTCTCATACAGTTCTCCGAAAAAATGCTTTCTTCCCGAAGGTATCACAACATATCCCGACTCTTCCTTCCGGCATCCGGAAAGCACCTTCTGCGCTCTTTTATATCCTCCTCCCGGAATAAGTGATACAAAAGCCCCTATTAAAGCCTTAAGATTTATAATTCTTTTCGCCCTTTTATTGCCTTCTGCCAGTTCGAGATAGCCTTCCTTCCACCTATGCATTCTGTAGCATGACAAAAGAAACAGCCACCCTTCACTCCTTAGTCCGTGCAAAGTCCTGAGTAGCCTGTTATCATAGGTGTTTTCTATAACAAAAACATCTATTTTTATCCCGCAGCGCGAAATATCCTGCTCCTTGTATTCCTTAAAAACCGTTCCGTTTTTGTGTATCTGTATAAAAGAGCTCAGATACCCTTTGGTATATACAGGGGCTTCCACATAGTATTTTTCTGAATATTCTCTCTCAATAGAGGTGATGAGTTTATCAACATAGGCCCTGGGCACATTGATGTCAACATCATCATCCCACGGGATGAATCCTTTATGTCTGACGGCTCCGAGAGCGGTACCTCCTCCCAGCATATAGGGGATTGAATTTCTCTCACATAGCCCGGTAATTTCCTTTGTAATATCCAGTATTACTTCCTTCAGTCTCGCCGACTCTTCGCCGGTAAGTACATGCATATTCGATGATAAGTCTTTTTTGAACAAATCATGAGTAGTCAAAACATTCATAATTATTACCTGTATTTTAAAAAGCCGTTTACGGCATAGCATATAAAATAATAACAGGACTTTAAAAGCCCCATCCCCATATACCTGTATACCCCGAATGTCATTGCAGCGGATTTCCTTTTATCCCTGGACTTTCCTCCCTCCGACATTCTTGACTTTAAATACGGCTCATTTACACCCATGCACACATGGCCTTCCTTAAGGATTTCAAGCCACATAATATAGTCTTCGTGCAAATCGTCCCTCACCATTGGATGTGCCCTGGCTATTTCAGCGTCAAGCACTACCGAAGAACAGGCTATGCTGTTTGTTTTGAGCAGCATTTCGTAAGTAATCTTTTGTTTTACCCCTACTACCTTTAAAAAGTTTCTGCCGTCGGCAGAAACCAGTTCTCTTGCTGTACACGAAAACCTGCCGCCGGTGCTTTCAAGCAGACCGATCTGTCTTTCAAGCTTGCCTTCTGCCCACCAGTCATCGGCATCAAGAAAGGCAATGTATTTGCCCCTCGCCTCTTTTACTCCGAGATTTCTCGCCGATGCCACTCCTTTTTTTCCTTTATTAATTAAAAGCCTGACACTTGCGTTCTCTTTTTCCAGCCTCTTTGCAATAAGCCTTGTCGAATCACTCGAGCCGTCATCTATAATGAGGATTTCGCACTCAACCTTCTGTCTGAGAGCTGAGCATACCGACTCTTCAAGATATTTTTCCGCATTATATGCCGGTATTATTACCGAACAAATCATATGACACCTCACCTTATGCCCCTGTCAGGGAGCATTTATTTTTTAAGTGCTGTCGTCTGGTTGTCTGATACACCTTCGGCGTTTTCCCTGTTAAACAGGATTTTAACCGTAAGAAGCATGAGTTTCAGATCCATGAGCAGAGAATATTTTTCGATATATATCATATCAAATTTGAGTTTGTCCAAAGGTGTGGTGTTGTATCTGCCGTGTACCTGGGCAAATCCCGTAAGTCCGGCCTTTACCTTCAGTCTGAAAACAAACTCAGGAATCACTTCTTCGTATTCATCGAAAATCTCCGGTCTTTCCGGTCTCGGTCCCACTATAGACATATCCCCCATAAGGACATTTATAAGCTGTGGGATTTCATCAAAATGAATATTTCTGATCACCCTGCCTATAGGAGTTATTCTGTCATCATGTTTGCTGGCAAGTCTTGCTCCGGCCTTTTCCGACTCAACTATCATACTTCTGAATTTTATGATTTTAAACGGCTTTCCGTCAATTGTAAGTCTGGTCTGACGATAAAATACCGGGCCATTGTCATAGCTCTTTATACATATCGCCGTAATCAGCATAAACGGCGAGAGAACTATAAGTCCCAGAAGCGAAAGCACTATATCCATTATCCTCTTCGCAAAACGCTGTACCGGAGTCAGTCCCATGTTTCTTGCCAGATACATAGGTACATCAAATGTATAGATATCATCCATACTTCCCATAATGATATCCGAAACCTTCGGCGTCACATAGGTGCGTATTGTCCTGTCAAAACAAAACTTAAGCAGTTTGTTTTTGGTTTGTGACGGCAGGTCATAAAGGAGGACCTCCTCATAATTGGGTATGAGTCTGTAGAGTTCCTCAAGTCCGAGCTTCATATTTACGCTCGCGCATACATTGTGGCTCTCGGTGCGCGAATGTATTTTATCCATGATGTATGAAGGAGAATATTCTCCGTATATTACAATCATCCTTCTTGGCGGATAGAGCTTTGCAAAAACGAATTTTACAAATATTACCCAGATGCAGACACCCACTCCCTGGGCAACACTCATTATTACCATATCTTTCGGTGGGAAATAGTGTACGGTCAAAAGTACTACCTCTATGTAACCCACAACATTTCCGAGTATTACAGCCAGCACATTGGAAAGACAGGCTTCGGGCACTCTTTGTCTGGTAAGTTCATATCCTCCGAACGCTCTCGAAAACAGAAAAATAATGAGAGCGTAGAGTCCTATGGCAGCCCAGTTTCCTCTCATGTGGAAGGGGTTGAACATGTAGAAGAAATATTTTGCATACCATAAATAAGCAAACGGCAGTGTCTCTATAACCAGCATAACGGCGTTCATTATAAACACCACCATTCTCTTATACTGTTCTCTGCGATTCATTCTTTAGTCCTCCTGTGTTACGCAAGTCCTTCTTCAAGCAGCTTTGCTATGGCCTCAAGCGCTTCTTCCTCGTCCTCCCCGTCACAGATAAGGTCTATTTCATCCTTGTCCTTTATACATGCTCCAAGTATATTAAGCATACTTTTTGCATTGGCATTGCCGCCGTAATAATCAAATGTAATCTTGCTTTTGAACTCAACTGCCGCCTTGCATATTATACCTGCCGGCTGTACCTGCAGTCCGATGGGGCAGTTGACCGTAATTTTTTTGCTAACCATTTTCACTAATCCTTTTCATAAACTACCGGTTAAGGGTGGTGCTGATAAGCTCGGCAAGGGTGCCTGCAGCATCCTCTATAAGCTTTTGGTCTTTTCCCTCTATCATAACCCTTACCAAAGGTTCGGTGCCTGATGGCCTTATAAGCACCCTGCCTTCTCCGGCAAAATCATTTTCAAGTTTTTTTATTGCTTCCGCTATCTCCGGATAGTCCATATAGCTGTCTTTTTTGTCTGTAGGTACCTTGGCATTTACAAGGGCCTGTGGGAGCACCTCCATTACAGAAGCCAGCTGTGAGAGCTTTTTGCCGCTTGATACCACAGCCTCCAGAAGATGAAGCGCACTCAGAAGTCCGTCTCCCGTCGTATTTTCATCAAGGAAGATGATATGTCCGGACTGCTCTCCGCCTATGCTTGCGCCTATTTCAAGCATCTTCTCCAGAACATATCTGTCTCCCACCTTTGTTTTTTCAAGAGTTATACCCTTTTCCTCAGCCATTATCCAGAATCCAAGGTTACTCATTACCGTGGTAACTATTGTATTTTGTTTGAGTTTTCCTCTTTCCTTTAGTCTAAGACCGCAGATTGCCATAAGCTTGTCTCCGTCCACAAGCTCACCGTTTTCGTCCACTGCAAGCAGGCGGTCAGCATCTCCGTCAAATGCAAGTCCCAGATCCGCCTTCTCCTTAACGACTCTTTCTTTCAGTTCCTCCATATGGGTCGAGCCGCAGTCTTTGTTAATATTGATGCCGTCCGGCCTGGTGTGTATTGCCACAAGCTCGGCTCCGAGTATATTAAGCGCAGATACCGCCGTCTGGTACGAGGCTCCCTCAGCGCAGTCTATGACTATCTTAAGTCCCGAAAGGTCAACAGGCACAGTGGATGTAACAAACTCCACATAATCTTCGACAGCATCCTCTTTGTGACTGATGCGTCCTATCCCGGCTCCTGCCGGCCTGTTTACGCCCTCCATATTTCTGTTAATATAACCCTCTATCTCATCCTCAAGTTCATCGGAAAGCTTAAATCCATTACCATTGAAAAACTTGATGCCGTTAAACTCCATCGGATTATGTGATGCCGAAATTACAACTCCCGCATCAGCCTTTGAACTCTTTGTAAGATAAGCAATAGCCGGAGTAGGTACCACACCTACATATACCGCATTTGCCCCCACCGAACAGATGCCGGCCATCAGGGCATAAGAAAGCATTTCACCGGATATTCTCGTATCACATCCCACAAGTATGGTGGGCTGATGTGAGTTTTCTTTGGTGAGTACGTAGGCTCCCGCCTGTCCGAGCTTCATGGCAAGCTCCGGGGTAAGTTCCTTGTTTGCCACTCCCCTCACTCCGTCAGTTCCAAATAATCTAGCCATTTATTTTAACCTCTATTCATCATCATTATTGTCTGAGTCCGATGTGATTTCCACAGTCACCGTTACCGTCTGTGACAGTTCGGCTCCGTCAGGTAGCTTAACGCTTACCGTCACGGTATGAACCCCTTCATCATAATCACTCAAATCCACAGATGCCGTAATGTCTCCGGCATCCATACTGCTTATAACATCTTCGGCCGCCGTTACCTTTACGCTCACAGACGACTGACTGAAACTGCACTCATATCCGCCGGAAAGTCCGTTAACATCAATATCCGCGGTATCTATGGTAAATGTTTTTTCTTCGTAAGGTTCAATCGTTATTGTAACCGTCACCTCTTCGGGTTCCCCATCGGCCAGACTTACTCCGTCCGGCAGAAAATCAGCAAGCTTTACCGTCTTTGTTACCGTGGCTGACTCACCCTCAACATTAAGCACACTTCCGGATATGGAAATGTATTCAAGATTTTCAATATCTTCTTCTGCGCCCAGTACATTTACCGTGCTTACATTTCCCTGTATATTTACAACCTCATATCCGCTCGCCGGACTGCCTTCGGCTCTGAAACTCAGCGCCACACTCTTTTGCTGGGCCAGTACAACGGATATCCTGACGCTGTCCTGACTTAAAGAAAGCCTGTCGGTGCCTATGGTCTGGCCTGTTTCATCATACAAAAGCACATCTGCACTTATAATCGTACTTGTGGCAAGTTCCGTCACATCTACATTGGCCTGGGCATAGGCTATCTTGCTTATTACCGTCTCCGGTCCGGACACGGTAATGCTTTCCGGTTCTGCCGTAATCTTGCCGACCCGGTAGCCCTCGGCGGGCGTGCCCGAATACGAAGGCGTTACCTCCACCTCTATTTCCTCTTCGTCCTCAATATTTACCTTGAGATATTTTACTCTCGAAGAGATGGACACCTGGCTTGAGTATCTGACCGTAGTTATATATATCTGCAGTTCCTGTATTCCTTCAAGTTCGTCATCTTCAAGGTCTTTAAAGTCAGCTACAGCCTGGAAATCGGATGCCGACAGTTTGTCCATAGTCTTTCTTTTTGCCGTTACGGTAACCCTGACGCTGTCCGTGTCCTCAAGAACCTCGTATACCTTTCCGGCATCCTCTATCACATCGGCGTTTTCTATTGACACCGACACCAGAAAACTTCTTGTTATCTCCGGGTCCTCGATATTTACCACTACCAGCCACAGCGCTGCGGCAAAGATAATGGATAATATCTTGAGGCCGATATTATTTGTCAATATCTTTATCATTTTTCGGCCTCCTTTTTATTACGGTCCTTTTACCGGCTTCCTGTTCATCTCCAAGCAGGAATGTCTTTAGCATGGTTGTAAGTGTCTCCATGCTGACATCTGTTTGAAGCCTGCCGTCAAGAGCCACCGATATTTTGCCCGTCTCCTCTGATACAACCACGGTAAGGGAATCACTCACTTCACTTATTCCAAGCGCAGCGCGGTGCCTTGTGCCAAGGTCCTTACTTATATCCATATTTTCCGACAGCGGAAGATAACATGTCGCTGCCGCAATTCTACGGTTTCTGATAACCACCGCACCATCATGCAAGGGTGTGTTATGTTCAAAAATATTTATTATGAGCTGCTTGCTTATTTCTGCATCTATTTCTATACCCGTCTGTATAATACCTTCAAGCAGACTGTCTTTTTCAAATACCATAAGGGCGCCGGTCTTTACCTGCCCCATCGCAAACGAGGCATCCACCACCTCGTCCACCACCTTGAGCTTTTCTTTTCTTAATATAGATTCCTCGGTATTAAACGCAAAAAGTCTTGATACTATTTTGGTTCTTCCAAGATGCTCAAGGGCGTTTCTCAGTTCCGGCTGAAAAACAACTATCATGGCAATAACCGCCACATTGAAAAGCTTTTCGGCCAGCCAGAGTATTGTGTTCATCTGAAATATAGCCGCCATCACAACAAAGGCCAGTATGAACACTATGCCCTTCATAAGGTTCCATGCTTTGGTCTTTTTTATCCAGGCCATGAATTCATAAAGCAGGAAGGCAATAATTATAATCTCAACTATATCGGTTACTCCCAGATTTGCCGGGGCTGCCCAGTAGAGATATTTTTCTATGAAATTGTTAAGTCCGTCAAAAAGCTCCATATTGCCTCCTTTCCTGTTTATTCTTCTGTTTCGTCATTAATATTCTGTACTGTTTTTTCCTTGGTTGATACCGATACCTTCGGTACCGCCTTTACATAGTATTTATATTCCTCATCCTCGAACTGCACATATTCGGTTCTGGCATAGTCCAGGCGAAAGCTGATAAACCCGAGCAAAAACACTATTGCCGCCGAAAGGGCGCAGCCTCCGAATATTCCCACCATACCTTTGTAAAGTTCCAGGCTGTAGTTTGCCACAAGATAGGCAAGCAGTGTCACCAGTATGCCTATGCCCGCCGCCATCTGCCATGCATAATCTATCGCTATACTTCTCACCGCATAAACCACGATAACCACAAACACCGCAAGCAGTGTCGCAAAGACAATCTCCTTGTTTTGCCCGAGCTGGGTAGTCAGCATGGCTATGACATCAGCCTCGCCCGCATCGTTCATTGTGCTTATCGACAGCAGTATGCTTTTCATACTTATCGTCACATAATAAAGAACCATTCCAAATCCCACGCCTATGGATGCGTGCGGCTTTTTGTACATACCCACACATACAGGGGCAATATACGGAAGACCCACTATAGCAAGCAAAAGCGTAATCTGCGTCACCACGGCATTATCAGGTATATAGGCGTAATAAACCAACACCATTATCAAAATCACTCCGCCCATTACCGCCGCAAACTGCGGACTGCGAACAAAGAGCACTGCCACTGTACCTATGGCGCAAATCGCCGGACTTACGGCAGCCGGCAAAGCGGCACATATAAGGCCCGCCACTATAAAGCCTATCATAAGATTTCCGGTAATGCTCTGCCCGAGATATCCTATAATCATCCTGAGGCTTATAAATGTCAGCAAAAACTTAAGTACAATCCGCAAAAACTTATCATATCCGGATACAAAGCCTCTCACTTTTTCCCTAAGTTCCAATATTGTCGTCAATTTTTCCCTCTCCCTCTTTGTCATAAAGCCGCTCAAGTTCTTTAAGCTTCTTCCGGTAATCCTCCGCCGTCTTGGATATGGCATCATATCTCTTCCTTGCATAAATATATACGATTACCAGCATAACAATAAGGTACAGAAAATAGCACGCAAAAACCCACGCTGCTGCCGTTTCCACTTTAAACGAAGCACCGCCGGTTTCATTTTGCATATAAACTATTGCAGCAGCCGTAATCAGATAAGCTATGCTCGACATCAGAAACGCCTGAAAAAGTTTTACCGAAACATAATCCCTTCTCTTGTACTTGGTCTTCATTTCGATTTCTCTTTCGTGCGCCTGCTCAAATGCCGAAAGCTTCGTCATTACTGCCGTCTTGTCTTCTCGCACCATATTACTTGTACCTTATATACATAATTTTTCAAGATAATTCTACCACAAAGCAACATGTAATGCAAAATAGAGTTTCGCTTGTGCCGCTCATGCACGCTCATGGAGCATTTTGGGCCTTACAGGAAATTTCATATAAGACAAAAAGCACCACCTGCGTCTGCAGATGGCGCTTTATCTCATTTTAGTTCTCCAGGAATCTCATCCTGTTTTTCGTATCGTGTCTGTCAGGTTTCTTAGGCGCTTCCGGCTTCTTGTTAAGACCGAAAGCATTATTCAAACTATCGGTCATGCCCGTTGCGCATGCCTGACAGAATCTTCCGCTCCTTATCGGAGCTCCGCATTTTTCACACTCGATAGTGATAGCAGAATCCTCAGAAAAAACAAGTCTTTCTTCTCTGACCCATTTCTTTATCTGCTTGGTTGTTACATCGCACTCTTTGGCAATCTCTTCAAATCCTGCCTTTCCGTGCTCCTGTACATATTCTTTTACTTCCTGAAATTTATCCTCAAGTTTTTCTTTACATCTCGGACAGATTTTTTCTCCGCCGATGTAGTTAAAAAGTGACCCACAGCTTTTGCAATTCATTACATCCATAATCGTTCCTCCTAATCATTTATGTTCTGCGCTTTGCGCAGCTACTTTGCCTGTGCACATGCATAATACATATACATTTCCCACTCCGGCTCCGCGTAAGGTCTTTGCCACCGCGTCCGCCGTGCTGCCCGTAGTATAAATATCATCCACGACAAGAATGCTTTTTAATTGTACATCATCACACATAATTTTAAAAGCGTTTTTTAAATTATTTTTTCTTTCCACTGCCGAAAGCTCTTTTTGCGGCTTTGTATTATGTGTTTTTACAATAATATCATTTCTGACCGGAATTTGTGTTACAGCCGATAACTCTTTAGCAATAAGAAGCGACTGATTATAGCCTCTTTCTCTTTCCCGTTTTTTATGCATCGGCACCGGCACAATAGCTTCGGGCGCCGCCTCTTTTATCCAGCCTTCAAGCGCCTGTGCTGCCTCCTTTGAAAAGAACGGCGCATAATCCTTTCTGTTGCAGAATTTAAAGCGGTAAAGCGCTTCTTTTATTTCTCCTTCAAGCATCCACACTGCTCTCGCCTGCGTAAACGACTTTGCTGCCCTTTGGCAGTCCGGGCACAGCCCCCTTGCCGCGCCTACCGGTTTACCGCATTTTTCGCACACCTTGCCTTTTATATAGGGCAGTGCGCTTTTACACGCCGGGCAGATGAGCTGCCTATTATCTGCTATACAGTCGCAAACAGGGCACCTCGGCGGAAACAAAAGCCCAAGCGCCCCATCTGTTATCCTCTTTATTATCCCCAAACTTCTCCCCCTTTTCTTTTACGACAATATCATTCTGTCGTTTGCAAACTCCTCTCCGCTGACCTCTTCGAATTTAAGAAGAAGGTCTTCAACGGTAAGTTTCTTTTTCTCCTCAGCGCCTATATCCAGAATAATGCGTCCCTCGTGCATCATTATAAGCCTGTTGCCATGATTTATCGCATCCCTCATATTATGAGTTACCATCATTGCTGTAAGATTATTCTCTTTAATTATCCTGTCGGTTATCTCAAGCACCTTTGCCGCCGTCTTCGGGTCAAGCGCTGCCGTATGCTCGTCCAAAAGCAAAAGCTTCGGATGCTCAAGCGTTGCCATAAGAAGGGTAAGAGCCTGTCTCTGTCCTCCGGATAAAAGCCCGACCTTCGATGTCATCCTGTCTTCAAGACCAAGGTCAAGTATTTTGAGAAGCTCTCTGTATCTTTGCCTCTCCTTTGCATGAATGCCCCAGGACAGTCCCCTGCCTTTTCCGCGTCTCGCTGCAAGCGCAAGGTTCTCATCAATCTGCATTGTAGCAGCAGTACCCGTCATAGGATCCTGAAATACCCTTCCGAGATATCTGGCTCTCTTATGCTCCGGAAGTCCTGTCACATCAACGCCTCCGAGGATAATGCTTCCGTCATCCACCGGCCATACGCCTGCAATGGCATTTAATGTCGTTGACTTTCCGGCTCCGTTACCGCCAATTATAGTAACAAAATCTCCTTCATTTAAATGAAGTTCAACTCCGGCCAGAGCCACCTTTTCATTTATAGTGCCCGGATTAAAGGTCTTTTTTATATTATTAAGATGCAGCATTTTCCGACCCCCTTAAATTTTCCTGTCCGCGCTTTGCCGCACGGCGGAACGAATTTTTCCCTGATGTCCTAAGGTAAGGAACAGCCAAAAAGATTGCAACTATAATGGCGGTAAAGAGTTTTAAATCATTAGAA
>CAJOOU010000028.1 GCA_905236735.1 uncultured Eubacterium sp.
GGATTCGGGTCTGCTTCAGCAGACAAATTCCTGTCCGAATCCGTGCGCATCCTCGCGGAGCGTTTAACTCAGTCGGAGCTTGTACCCTGACTGAGTATAGTTTGTCATAACCCCCACCTACGCTAACGCTTAGAGGTGGGAGATTTCTCCGACTGAGTTAAATAAGCATTGCTCTTGAATATGCCTGCTCATTGCATTTTTGCAGATTGCCGCCCTCATTACAGTCTCCTATGGCGTAAAACTCCTCTGCAGATCCTGCATATGAAAGAGCTTCGCCCGTAAGAGGTTTCATACCTCCGCAGATAAGTACATTATCGGCTTCAAGGGTGTGCTCTTTCCCATCTTCTGTGATATATGTAACCACACCATTTTCCACCTTTTTTGTAGTAGCGCCTGTTATGCCTTTAAGGTTTTCATATTTTTCCCAGGCCGGTGCCTCTACCGCTCTTCCATCGTCAGTTATTTTTATCCATGACATTGTAATGTAGTGAAGTTTAGAACAATTGTGACCAAGTTCGTTTTGTCTGGTCAGCACCGTCACATTATGTCCTTTCTCGCATAAATACATTGCAGTCTCCATGCCTACCTCTGAACCTCCGCAAATAATTATGTTTTTGCCGAGTTCATTTTCTCTCGGAATAGCATCAAGACAGGTATAAATACCTTCCCTTGCCCTTCCGTTTTCATCAGCAATACCTTCTATACTCTTCGGAAGAGTTGCTACAGCTCCGGTTGCAGCAATAACCGCTTCAAATCCGTCCTTTTCTATTTCCTCCGGTGTAGGTTCTTTTCCAAGTATCACTTTAATGTTTTCGTTTCTCTCCACCTCTCTTATAAGCCAGTCTTTATAGTTTTTAAGAGGCCATTTAAAAGAAAAATAATCGCTGTGGAAAAGCTGTCCTCCAAGTGATTGGGTCTTTTCAAACAGAGTCACATCATGTCCTAAAGCCGATGCGTAAAGAGCTACTCTCATACCTGTCGGACCGCCTCCAATTATTGCTGTTTTTTTGCTTTCATGAGTAAGATCCGCCGTCATACGATGGATTTTTCCTGATTTACCCATAATAGGATTTACCGAACATACACTTACCCACGGCTCATGCTCCGGCAAAATGGTTCCATGGCACTTATTACATTTGATGCAGGGAACAACCCTGTCACCGCAGCCTTTTTTTATTTTCTCGCCAAGTTCATAATCAGCCATAAATCCTCTTGCGAGCACAAACATATCACACTTTCCGGCCTTAAGTATCTCTTCCATCTCATCCGGACTCTGGAAACCGCCAATCGGTGCCATAAGCATTTTTACACCTTTTTTCTTCATCTTCTCGGCAAAATCCACTGCCGGATGTACATTTTCCTTCATAGTATATCCGGTCGGATGAGACTTGCAGACATCACTTTCCCTTATTTCAAGTATATCCACAACATCATCAAAAAGCTCTATAAACTCTTCGGCTTCTTCCTGCGTATATCCTCCTCCCGGTCTTGTAAAAGGTCCGTATCCGTCAGGCTGTTCCCATGCAATTACAGCCTTTATTAAAAAATCTCCTCCAAAAGCTTTTTTGACCGCAGCAAACCACTCATGAGTAAACCTTGTGCGGTTTTCAATTGAATCACCATTATACTCGTCAGTCCTTGGATTGGGCTTTTTAATAAGCTCATTATCAACCCTTACAGTAAGTCCGTCAAAACCAAGGAGTTTATATGTGCGGCAGGCTTCAACGCATAAATCCACCGCCTCTTTAACTCTTTCCGTAGGCAGAATCTCCGTGGGCTTGCCATTTGGTCCCATAGGAAACCTTCCTCCGTCCATTGAATATCCTTCCGGCATCTTCTGCTGCATACAGACAAATACTTTTGAGTCAAAAAAATGCACTTCCTCTGTCAGCTGTGCCTGGTAATTATGTACTGCGGGATTGGTCATATCAAATGACTGCATATGAGTCATATCCATATCAGCCGGTCCTTTTCTCTGATCCGGATTATCCCATTCGGCAAGGTCTATTATCGCCGCCCCGTTTCTGGCAAGATTAGAAACAAATGCCCTGTATCCCTCGGCGGGATAATCCTCCGGTCCCTGCAAAAAATGCGGTGACGCATTGGGATATGACATTCTGTTTTTGATGATTTTGTTGCCTACTTTTATAGGCATAAGCAGATTTTTGTAATTCATTTTAAAATACCCTCCAATAAAAATTCCCAAAAAAGAAGTAGGGCGAAATTCACCCTACTTAAAAGTTTAGCAACGATATTTTTAATGTCAATGAATTTTTGACAAAAATCAAAAAAATGTTTACCTGAGTCTAACCGAATTCTCATGAACCTTGACAGATGAAAGACTCTTTACAAAACTGCTGAATTTTGAATAGCCATAGTTTCTTACGCTAAAGCCCGGATAAGTGTTTGCCAGCTCACTGTTAAGCACACTTAAGTTGTCTATCTCTCCTCCGGCATTTTTAATAAGCTCTACTATAGTCTTCTCGATATCATCTACATGCTCGTTAATGCTTAGAACCATCTGTCCCATTTTATTGGTTACAACCACATCTCTGCAAACCGAAACAAGAAAGGTGGAAAGCTTGGAATATCCATAATTTCGGATATCGAAATCCGGATAGAGGAGATTGAGCTTTGAACCGATTTCACCTATTTGTGTCTCTTTGCCCTTATTGGCATTTTCCATAAGAATTTTGTATACCGAATCTCTTATATCGCTTGAAGGAGTAATGCCTTCTTTATCATCCGAAGACTGCTCTTTTTCTCCTGAAATATATTCCAGAATTTTAAATATATTACATGCTTTTCTAAAAGCACTTGGAGTCTTCTTTTCTCCCATACCTATAACATACATTCCGGCCTCGCGAAGTCTTGCCGCAAGTCTGGTAAAATCACTGTCGGAAGAAACCAGACAAAATCCCGAAACATTACCTGAATATAAAATATCCATGGCATCTATTATCATTGCCGAATCCGTCGCATTTTTGCCCTGAGTATAGCTGTACTGCTGTATGGGAATCAGCGAATTATCAAGCATTACATCCTTCCATCCGCTCCCCCGCGTCCAGTCTCCGTATATTCTCTTATAGGTAGCTTCGCCGTGATTGGACACCTCTTCGAGAATATTCTTTATATATTTTTTTGAAACATTTTCAGCATCTATAAGTACTGCTATCTTTCTTTCGTCTTCCATTTCCACCTCACAAAAGTATGCCACCACGGCTTTACCCTTTAATTACGGCTGATTTGGTCTCCCTCTGCCAAATCAGCACATTTTGAGTATCTCATTTAAAATTTCATGAGCAACATCTGCCTTGGACATAAGTTCAAGTTCCTTTTGGCTCTCTTCGGTTATCATAGTTACTACATTGGTCTCAGTGCCAAATCCCGCACCTTCGGTTTTTAGATTGTTGGCAACTATCATATCTATGTTTTTCTTTTTAAGCTTTGCCCGGGAATTTTCAATCATATTTTCAGTTTCCATTGAAAAACCACAAATAAACTGCCCCTCTCTTTTATTCCTGCCGAGATTGGCAATAATATCATCTGTCCTTTCAAGTTTCACATCAGAATCCGCATCAGATTTTTTTATCTTTTCACCCGATACATCCTTCGGTCTGTAATCGGCAACAGCTGCCGCCTTAAGCACTATATCCGTAACCGGGAAATATTTAAGAGTTGCCTCATACATATCCTTTGCGCTAACCACATCCACGGTATGTACATACGGAATTTTTGCTATGTTTACAGGTCCTGATACAAGTACAACATCAGCGCCTCTTGCAGCAGCCTCTCTGGCAAGAGCATATCCCATCCTTCCGGTAGAATGATTGCTGATAAATCTGACAGGATCAAAAGCCTCCCTGGTAGGACCGGCAGTAACAAGAACTTTTTTACCTATCATATCCTTTTCTCTTAAAACAGCTTTATATATGTAATCGAGCAAAACCTCCGGCTCAGGCATCTTGCCCTTTCCCACATCTCCGCAGGCAAGATATCCATCCGCCGGCTCTATTATTTCATGTCCGTAATCCTTTAAAGCCCTTATATTATCCTGAGTCACCTGTTTTTCATACATATGCGTATTCATGGCAGGGGCAATAAGAATCGGGCCGTCCATAGCAAGGGCCGTAGTTGTAAGCATATCATCAGCTATGCCGCACTTTAGCTTTGCTATGACATTTGCACTTGCCGGCGCTATCATCAAACAATCCGCCTTAGCAGCAAGTGAGACATGCTCTACCTTAAACTCAAAATTCCTGTCAAAGGTATCCACCAGACATTTGTTTTTGGTGAGGGTTTCAAATGTAATAGGATTAATGAAATTTGTCGCATTCTTTGTCATTATCACATGTACATCCGCATGCTGTTTAACAAGCATTGACGCCAGATTTGCAATTTTATATGCGGCAATAGAACCGCTGACTCCCAAAATTATGGTTTTTCCCTTAAGCATCCCATCCTCCAATAATGTACTTACAATCTGTTAAAACCAGTCTCTTGAAGAAACCATCTTATCATCTTTTACAAAAACTCTCGGTACTCTCTTTGTAATATCACATGCAAGTTCATAATTAAATCTCCCCGACA
>CAJOOU010000029.1 GCA_905236735.1 uncultured Eubacterium sp.
TCCATGCACCGGTTACCACGCATAAACTATTATGCACAACCTCCGAGGGGAACCTCAACTTTTCAGTCCGGTTTCTCCAAGAGTAAAATATTTCAAATTTATTATACCACAAAGCAACGAGGAAAATGCAAATTTATTTGCATTTGACGACCGTATGCGATAACAGGCGCTTTGCTCCTGTTATATCATATATCCTCTTTGAATTTCATCAGTTCTCTTACATATCTTTCGCCGATTTTGCTGAGGATATGTCCCTGCCTTACTATAAATCCTATGGTTAGAGGATCTTCCTCCTTTAGTTTGATACAGACAAAATCATCCTTAAGCGCCATAGAGTCCGTAAGGATACCCGTACCTATGGAGTAGCCCGAAAGCCCCGCCATAATCTCCGCTGTTGTAGCCCTGTCGTTCGACCTTATCATCTTTTCAAAATCATAGTCTCCCAGAGCCTCCTCCGGCAGATAAAAATCGCTCTTGCCGCTCTGGTCAAAGGATATACACGGGTAATCCTTCAAATCCTCCAAAGATATCTCCTTCATTCCCGCAAGCGGATGGTCCTTCCACATATATGCATAGGTATCCCTCACCATAAGAGGAGAAAAGTCAAGCCCGTAATCCCTGAATATCTTGTTTATCAGACTCTCATTGCTCTTGGAATACGACACTATACCTATCTCACTTCTAAGAGTATTAACATCCTTAAAAACCTCTTCTGTCTTTGTCTCCCTTACCGAAAAATCATATTTTTCCGGAGAAAATACCGTCATAGTCCTGATAAAAGCATGGACGGCAAAGACATAATGCTGCATAGACACGGAAAACTTCTCCCTGCCCTTTTTGGTGTCCTTGTACCTTTCCTCTATCACCTCATACTGACTTACCGCCTGTTTGGCATAGGTGACAAATTCCATGCCGTCCACCGTCAGGGATATTCCTCTGTTATTCCTGTCAAATATCTTTATGCCGAGTTCTTCTTCGAGTTCTCTTACGCTCGCAGATAACGCAGGCTGGGAAATATAGAGCCTGCCTGCTGCCTCCCTCATAGATGAACAGTTTGCTATTTCTATTACATATTTAAGCTGTAAGATTGTCATTTCAAAACCTTTCCGATTCTTCTTAAAGCTTCCTCAAGAATACTTCTTGGGCAGGCGGCGTTTATTCTCTGAAAACATTCTCCCGCCCGTCCGAAAACCTTGCCGCTGTCAAGCCAGAGCCCCGCTTTATTTATTATAAGCTCATCAAGCTCATCTGCACCCAGTCCGGTGCCCTTAAAATCCAGCCATATAAGGTAGGTGCCCTCATGAGGTACCATTTTTACTCCCGGCAGATTTTTTTCTATATAATCCTCCGCAAAATCTATATTGGCCTTTACATAGGACTTCATCTTATCATACCAGTTTCCGCCGTTTTTGTACGCCGCATATGTGGCATCAAGTCCAAGTACGGAAAGCTGGCTTATTCCGGCCGCATCAAGTTGCTTTTTAAATGCTTCTCTGAGTTTTTTATCCGGAATAAATATATTTGAAATCAGCATGCTGGCAAGGTTGAATGTCTTGCTCGGGGAGGTACATACAACAGCTATGGACTCGTATTCTTTTTTTACCGTGGTAAATACCCTGTGCCTGCCCGAAAAAGCAAAATCCATATGAATCTCATCACTTACAACAGTCACACCGTATTTAAGACAGATATCTCCCACGCTTTTAAGCTCTTCTTTGGTCCATACCCTGCCGACCGGATTGTGCGGAGAACATAAAAGGAAAAGCTTAATACCCTCATCACGGATTTTGTTTTCAAAGTCTGCAATATCCATGTAGTATTTGCCGTCCGATCCCTGCTTAAGGTCGCTTTTTATCACCCGTCTGTTATTATCCTCTATTACCTCATAAAAGGGATAGTATACCGGGCTCTGCACGAGCACCCCGTCTCCCTCATTTGTATAGGCCTTTACAGCCATGGCAAGGGCAAACACGACTCCGGGAGTCTTGATGAGCCACTCTTCTTTAATGTCCCAGCCGTGCCTTTCCTTCATCCAGGCTGCTACAACATCAAAATACTCTGTCTTTACCTCGCTGTATCCGAATATGCCGTGCTCCGCCCTTTTCTTTAAGGCATCAGTAACAAAAGATGTGGTCTTAAAATCCATATCGGCCACCCATAGGGGAAGCACATCTTCCGGCATGCCGCGCTCTATTGCAAAATCATATTTTAGACA
>CAJOOU010000030.1 GCA_905236735.1 uncultured Eubacterium sp.
CGAATCGGCAAATCCTTATATGAGTGAACCTTCCTTTTAAATGTCATCATCGCATTGGGGCAATTCATAGGCTTTGCTGCCATTGTATCAATGCTTTCCCTGTTATAAAGAGGTGTGCCCTTCTCAAGCGCAGCTTCAACTGCTGCCTCCGCATCTTCAAGGCTCCCGATAACTCCTGAAATATTTGAATCCGCCTTCATATATCCGTCGATTCCCGGCACAATAAACATGTTGTTAAGATAGTGTGCCCAGTGTCCGCTGATAAGCCAGAGTTTTTTATTGTTTACAAGAGGAGCTGAAATCTCTGTATATCCATGTCTTCTCTGAAGGGCTCTTGAATATCTCAAAAGTTCCTGATACATTGTCCAGCCTCTCGGAAGCCAGTAAGGCATACCCGGTGCAGACTCCTGGAACATGAATAGTTCGAGCTGGGCACCTATCTTTTTATGGTCTCTCTCCTTTGCCTCTTCTATCATCTTTACATGCTCTTTGAGCTGGTTTTTATCAGGGAAGGCATAGAAATAAACCCTCTGCATATGCTCGCGTTTTGCGTCGCCTCTCCAGTATGCACTTGAACATGAGTGTACCTTGTATGACACATTCATAAGTTCCTGTGAGTTTTCAACATGGGGTCCTCTGCAAAGATCGACATAGTCATCACCTGTATAATATACTGTGATAATTTCATCCTCCGGAAGATCGTTTATAAGCTCTACCTTAAACTTCTGATCCTTAAATATCTCAAGCGCTTCTGCCTTGGACACCTCTTTTCTTGTCCAGTCCTCGCGACGCTTTATGATTTCACGCATCTTGTCTTCTATTGTCTTGTAATCAGCCTCACCTATTGTCTTTCCTTCCGGAAGAACAAAATCATAGTATGCACCATCATCTATCTGCGGTCCAACACCGTAAAGAGTCTCTTTCCCGTAAAGTTCAATCACAGCCTTCGCCATAATATGAGCAAGCGAATGTCTGTAAAGTCCTAAAAATTCTTCTTTTTCCATTTTAATTTCTCCTTTTTATAATGTAAAAAGTCCCAATCCATAAACTTACTGTTATGAATTGGGACGATTTCTCGCGGTTCCACCCAAATTGCCGCAAAGCGGCCTCTCAATTAATGATTATAACGGAATCACCGTACCCTATTAAAGGTCTCTCCGAGGTGGTGTTCACTGTCTTGTAAGCAAAGCCTTTCACCTGCCGGCTCCTCTCTGCAGCTTAACAAAACGCTACTGTCCTCATCAACGATTTACTAATAGATTGACTTTTTTCAGTTTATAGAAAACCTCACCTTTTGTCAAGTACAAACCTCATAACGACAGGATTGTGGTCAGAAGCCGTAAAATCCAAATCCACTGTTTCCACAGACTCTACGGTTATATTATCAGAGACTATAAATCCGTCTATAATGTAATACTGAAAGCTGTCCTTGTCCGCACCCTCGAAAGGCTTATCAAGCGATCTGCAGCTTGCAACGGAATCATCCATATAAAGCTGCCACCCCTCAAAGTCCGATACATCTATAACTCCCGGAGTCCACATTCCTTCATATGTCGGGTAGGCACTAAGGTCAACATTTGAGAATGTCTGATTAAAATCTCCTCCTGCAATAACATAATTACCTGCCTCAGCCTCCTTATTTAGGATCTCCCGAAGCATCTGAGTCTGCGCTATCTTACCCTCACCGTCATCATAAGCTTCAAGATGAAGATTGACGATAACAAGTTCCCTGTCAGTGCCGTCTACCGCTATCCGGTTTACAACAATACATCTTTTAAGATTGCCGAGTCTGACCGGCCATTTATACGGTGTTGGCAGCTGATATCTTGTTGACTCATCTATACTCTGCGAAGATATGGTAAGTATGCCGCCGTTAACATATCCTATCGGCGGTAACGGATAGGGTATGAAAAGGCATTTAAAATTATATGCGAAACTCGAATCATAATCAGCAAATCTGTCCGTTATAAGCGCTGCCTCATTTATATCATGAGAACGCATGCTTTTAACATCTACTTCCTGAAACATGGCTATGTCCGGTGCGATTTCATTTACTGCCCCAAGAATGTTTTCCATGTTCTCATTTACCCTTGCACTGTCTGCCGTCATAACGCCGCTACCTCCATCAAGGAAAAAATCGGCATTATCGCCAAGCGCTCCGTAACCAATATTCCATGTCATTATTTTAAGGCTCTCTCCCACAGAGGGTATATCAGCCGTATTTTGAGTAAGTTCTGCTTCCGTAGTATCATCAGGGTTATACTCCGTAATCGTAAGTACTCCGAATAATACTGCCACCGCCACCGCTATTATTACAATTATTGTGATAAAGATTTTAACTATTTTCATTTATTTTCTTAACCTTTACCTCTCTATCAGTCTCCCGGATGCATATATGCTAAAAGCTTACTTCTTCTCCGCGCTTAAGTCTGTCATGGAACTCTGCTGTAGCCGCAAACATTACATCACCTGACGAGTTAAGTGCTGTTTCCACAGAATCCTGTACAACGCCAATGATAAATCCTACGGCAACTGCCTGCATTGCTACATCATTTCCTATTCCGAAAAGTGAGCAGGCCATAGGTATAAGAAGGAGAGAACCTCCCGCTACTCCCGAAGCCCCGCAGGCTGCTACGGTTGCAAGTACACTTAGGATAATTGCTGTAGGTATATCTACCTCCACTCCCATTGTGTGGCATACCGCAAGTGTCATTACCGTAATGGTTATGGCTGCTCCATCCATATTTATTGTAGCTCCGAGAGGAATTGATACTGAGTAAAAGTCCTCCTCAAGACCGAGATTTTTACAAAGCTCCATATTTACCGGAATATTGGCCGCCGAACTTCTTGTAAAAAATGCCGTAAGTCCGCTTTCTTTTAAGCATCTTAATACAAGCGGATACGGGTTTCTCTTTAAGAATAAGAATGCAATAAGCGGATCG
>CAJOOU010000031.1 GCA_905236735.1 uncultured Eubacterium sp.
GACGGGAATCTAAATGTTGTTACGGTAAATGACGAGGACGGAGAAATTACCGAGGATGACCTTGAGACTGAACCGCAGACGAGCGTAGAGGACGGAGTGCAGGTCTCAAAACAGTATGTATTTGCGATGGATACGGAGATGTATCTGGCGGTATACGGAGATGAAAGCAAAGAGGCCATAGCAGAAGCGGTGAGCGAAATAAAGAGGATAGACTCTCTTCTTTCGGTAGGGGATGAAGAAAGCGAAATCTATGAGCTTAATACAAACGGCTCGGCTGTTATTTCAGAGGAAACTTACGATTTGATAAATGAAGCTGTAGGGATAGGAGTACTTACAGAAGGCGCTCTTGATATTACGGTATATCCGCTGATGGATGCATGGGGATTTACGACTCAAAACTACAGAGTGCCGGAGGCAGAAGAAATAGAGAGCCTCTTAGAGCTTACCGGCACAGACAAAATCCATTATGACGAAAATACAGGAGAAATGACACTGGGCGAGGGTACACAGATTGACCTTGGCGCGATAGCCAAAGGTTATACCTCGTCAAAGCTTATGGAGATTTTTTCTCAGTATGATGTGGTGAGTGCAATGGTTTCCCTTGGCGGAAATGTTCATGTGTACAAGGATAAGCCGGACGGCACTCTTTGGAATGTGGCGATAGCAGATCCTGATGATACATCTTCTTATCTCGGAGCAGTAAAGGTGGAGGATAAGTGCGTTATCACATCCGGAGGCTATGAGAGATATTTTGAAGAAGACGGGGTTATATATCATCATATCCTTGACCCTTCTACGGGATATCCTGCCGACAGTGGGGTCAGCAGTGTGACTATAGTAAGCTCTGATGGAACACTTTCCGATGCCTTATCTACCTCTCTTTTTGTAATGGGACTTGAAAAGGCTACGGATTACTGGAGAGAGCACTCAGATGAGTTTGATTTTGTTATAAAGACCGATGACGGAGAAATCTATATTACCTGCGGGCTTGACGGAGTATTCAGTTCGGACGCAAGCTATAGCATTATAGAGTGATACTGCAATAATGATAAAAAACAATCAACTTCGATAATTGACTTTTTCTTTCTTATTAGTTTATACTAACCTTTGCGTATTTAGTAAGATTATCAGGAGGAAGAAGATGACAAAGAATACTTTAATCAAAAAAATAGCTTCTGTATTCATGGCAGCAGCCGTAGCACTTACGGCAGTGGGAATAGCAGCTGCAGAAGCACAGGCAGCGGATGAAACATATTATTACGGTACTGCTGCTCTTTCTTTTACGGAATACTATGAAGGAGAAAATACTTCTCTCTCTTCGTACGATGCCGTATCTACAGCTACAACAAACAAATATGCCCTTTTTGATAATGAGGATACCGAGATTACATATGCAGCTGACGGAACTACAGTAGAAAGCTATGTGATAAACGGTGTTAAAAATGTGCCGGTAAGAGTTGCGGCATCAGACTGGAATGCTTTAAGCGAGGCGCAGCAGGCTGCAACAGGTATCACACTTAATTCCGATAAGACAACTGAAACTGCCGTATACAAGACTTACAATGTAAAGACCGGCAAATACTCTGCAACAGAGGGAACAACCGTTACGGTTGATGATGCTACGGTATCGATTGAGACCAATGCAAGATGGGGTGCCTGCGCGGCTCAGACTTACGGCAACTATCAGATAAATATTACCGAAACATCAACAAGCTACATCCAGAATACCAGAGTATCGGATGATACTGAAAACCCATATGCTGTAAGTGGGGATTCTCTTCTCGGAGCCATCGTTAAGACAGCGTCAGGCAAGAGCTACGGTATGAGATTTTCGATGGAAACCTGGGTACAGCCGTATGAGATAGCATGGAACTCTGATATTAACGGTCTCGGAGCTCTCGAGGGACAGACAATAACAGAGGTAGTATATCTTACAACAAACGGAGTATATGATTATAAGTTTGCAGCATCTGCAAAGGTAAAGAAACATATCTCAGGCAGTGCCAAGGTGCTCTTTAATGATAATGATACACTTACGGTAACCGGCGTATCAGCTCTTTCAAAGGTTTCAGACCTTACGGCAAGCGTATATTATATGGTCGGAAAAGCTAAAACATATGTTGTGGAAAATGCATCGGTAAGCGTAGATGCGGTAGGACAGGTAAAGATTGACCTTCCGGCATCTGTGGATGAGTCCGGAAATACAGCTGCTCAGACCTTTGCGGCAGATACTTTATATTATGTGGTTCTTTCAACAGCCAAATATGCGGATACCGTAGCTGTTGCAACTTATTCAGACGGTGCAACGGTAGGTACACTTTCAAAGCCTGCTATAAAGAAGGCTGTATCAACAAAGAAAAAGAAGGCAACAGTTACATGGAAAAAGGTTTCCGGAGCAGCAAAATATCAGATTAAGTATGTAACGGGAAGCACAACTAAGACAGTAACTGTAACAGGAACATCAAAGACACTTAGCTCACTTAAGAGTGGCAAGACTTACAAAATTTATGTAAGAGCCATCTCTAAGAGCGGTCTTAGCTCGGCTTGGAGCAGCGTTAAAAAGGTTAAGGTTAAATAAAGTCAGGCGGGACTTTAGCAGATACAGTCCGTAATATGCGGAAATAAATAAGAAAAGTGGGGAGACAGGCCTTAGGGTCTGTCTCTTTACGCAGAATAAGGAAAAGAAAAATGAAGATATTAAAACATTTTTTGCCGGCAGCTTTTGCCTTTGCCGTCTGCGCTATAGGTGCGGCGGCATATACACCTCATTCGGTTATAACCAAAACCGTGGAAGTGGAAGCTAAGACCGCCGAAACTGTAGAGGAACTTATGGATACCGAGCTTACGGAAATAGTTGAAGAAGAAACTATGTCCGAAGAAGAGGCCGAAGCTCTGGATAAAACATCCGATAATGTTAAGACGGTAAAGGCCGAGGGACTTACAGACGGCTCTTATACCGGTACGGGCTACGGCTGGGCCAACAGCGCAATCGCCTATAAGGCCGGCATGGGAGTAAGCTCTCCGTCGGTTTCGGCGACAATCACTGTAAGTGGTGGCAAAATCACAGCCATAACAGCGACTTCCTCTGATACAAGTGAGTATTTTTCCAAAGCCAAGGCTATGATTCCGTATATGATAAGTGCTCAAAGCACGGGAGTGGATATAGTATCCGGGGCCACCTACAGCTCAAACGGGTTAAAGCAGGCGGTAAATAATGCCATATCAAAGGCCGGAGGCAGCTCATCCAAAGCCGAAGAAGAAAAATCCGAAGAGAGTAAAGATACTGCCTCCGGTAGCGAAAATACCGAAGAAAGCCCGGCAGATACAGGGGATGATGACGGAAGTAAGGCAGAAGAAAATGCCGAGGTACAGTATGCAGACGGAACCTACCGCGGAGAGGGCGAGGGACTCTGGGGCGCAGTAGTTGTTGATGTGACAGTTTCGGACGGAAGGATATCCGCTATAGACCTTGTAAGTACCGAAGATGACGAACTCTGGTTTAATGATGCGTGGACAATTACGGAGGATATTATTGAAAAGCAGACTTATAAGGTGGACATAGTATCGGGAGCTACCTATAGTTCGGCAGGCATTATGGATGCGGTAAAAGATGCTCTTTCCAAGGCACCTGTCTGCGAAGAGGAAGATGATGAATCGTCAGATGATATAAAGCAAGAAGAACTATATGTATCTGAAGAAAGCACAGGAGACGAATATGAGTAAATACAGCCATTTCTGGGGAAAAATTGTTTCACTTATGCTGGTAATAGGAGCACTGGTTTCCTATAACGAGGTTTTAAACTACAAGGATGCAAAGGCGGCGGAACTGATAGAAACCGATGAAGAGGCAGCAGTAGAAGCCGGAGTGCTCGAGATAAAAGAGGAATATAATTATGTAAGTGTGGGAGAAGTTACCAAATATAAAGACGGCACTTTTTCCGGGAGTGCCAAAGGATACGGGGGAGATATAGAAGTAAATGTGACGCTTTCAGACGGTAAGATCACCGGGATAGAGATAGTATCGGCAAAAGGGGAGGACAGGGAATATATGAGCATGGCCGAGTCGGTCATGGAAGATATGATCTCATCAGGCAATACGAGCGTAGATACGGTAAGCGGAGCGACTCTCACATCTAACGGTATAATAAATGCCGTAAAAGTCGCAGTCTCTGAGGCTGAATATACGGAAACTGTAAAGGAGAGCCAAAGTGAATAAAAAAAAGAGAATATTTCTGCATAATGCCGTAAGAATAGTAATACAGATCGTATTTCTTCTGGCGGCTCCGGGTATGTTTACGGCGGCATTTGCGGGCATAAAGACGATGTTTATGCAGATAGGCCGGGGAGAAATGATAGGGATGAGTGCTTTTTTAAAGGTTATGCTTTTACTTACCGGTTTTACCATAGTATTCGGCAGGTTTTTTTGCGGATATGCATGTCCTTTTGGTGCAATGGGGGACTGGGTAAATTATGCGGCCGGTTTTATTGCGAAAAGATTTAAGAAAAAACTTCCGCAGATACCGGAAAAAGTAATGGGTAAACTGATTTACCTTAAGTACATTGTCTTATTCGTAATCTTGACCTTATGCGCATTGAATCTCTGGGGAAGTATATCGGAAATAAGTCCCTGGGAGGTGTTTTCTCTCATGGTGGCACTTGACCTTAATAGAGCTTTTGCATATAAGGTGGGACTTTTGGTTTTGCTTTGTTTAATTATACTTATGGTATTTAAAGAAAGATTTTTCTGCAGGGCGTTATGCCCGCTCGGAGCAGTATTTTCCATACTTCCGGTTTTGCCTTTTGCTTTGCCAAAAAGAGACAGGGAAAACTGTATCAGGGGCTGCTCTGTATGCAAAAGGACCTGTCCTTGTGATTTGGATATAGACAAAAACTCGGCTCTTTCGGGAGAATGTATATCCTGCGGAAAATGTGCATTGAAATGTCCTAAGGACAATATTAAAACCGGAGTATTAAAGACAGAATATCCGGAAATTATAGGCAAGGCGGTGCTTTTAATGGCGGTTTATTATCTGATTACTTCCTTGTAAGCTCTGTGAGTTTTTTGTTGAAAAAGAAATCATGTACAAGGGTGTCGTATTCTCTCCACAAGGGGAGGGTGCGGCACTCTTTTTCTTTATCGCAGGTATCCGCATTTATTGCAAGGCAGGCCACCGGTGCAAGAGGTCCTTCGGTCGCTTCAAGTATCTCTCCGACAGAATACTCTTCCTTGCACAGCTTATAGCCGCCTCCTTTTCCGCTTATGCCGGAAATGAGCCCGGCACTTACAAGGTCTTTGACTATTATTTCGAGATATTTTTTGGATATCCCCTGTCTTTCGGCGATATCCTTAAGCGGTATGTAGTTGTCTGTTTCATGCTCGGCCAGGTCTATCATAAGGCGCAGGGCATATCTTCCTTTTGTGGATATCATTTTAAAACCTCAAGATGTTAATTTTACGGGACTATATTATCACAGGATAATCGCAATATTCAAGGGAAAAGATGCTATTACCTATTGACATAGTAGGTAAATGTATTTATAATCACATAAAAAGTCTAACGGCGGTGGATATCCATGAATATTTATGCGGACAATGCAGCTACCACACAGATGAACAGACGGGCATTAGATGAGATGATTTCCCGTTTGGAAAATGATTATGCCAATCCTTCAAGTTCATATATGTTGGGACAAAACTCCAGAAGAATTTTAGAAGAATCAAGGTCAAAGATAGC
>CAJOOU010000032.1 GCA_905236735.1 uncultured Eubacterium sp.
TATTATTGCTTTAATTGGATTGATTATTAAAGTTCGTAAGTAGATATGAAAAAGCCGCCCTAAGATTTGACGGTCTGGACGGCTTTTCGTTTTGTACTATTAACCCGAGGGGCATTGCTGCCGCTCTTTTTAAACTAAAGTTTTTAATAAAGGGGCTGTTACTGCTCTCCTTTTATGTCTTAAATATATACCATAAATAAGAATGAGTCAACTGAAAATTTGAGGGAAGTTTTTATATTTATTTTGAGTTTTTATGCTTTCAGTTCGTTTACAAGCCCTATTATGTTGCGGGCGGTAAAGCCCCAGATATATTCTTCGGCGTATTTATAAACCGGAATGACAAAGTCTTTAAGTTCCCAGCGATAGACCTTATTTTGAAGCAGGGTTATTGGGAAATCCTTTGGCGCCTCGCAAATGTTTTTCATCTTATAGACGGTTGGCTCGTTTTCGAGAAAGAAGGAGAGGGGCACCGTAAATACATGGTCTACCTCGTCTTTGGAAAATGTACCTTTATAATCGTGGATTTTGCCCAGATACGCCCATACAATCCTCATCTTTGGCCCTTGTCTGCCGTCAAGGGGACAAAGGATTTCGATCTGTGATTTGTCTATCAGAAGCTCCTCGCAGGTCTCTCTTATGGCAGCTTTTTGAGGGCTTTCGCCCGAGTGTATTCCGCCGCCGGGGAAACAGGTCTCTCCGGGCTGAAGCTTTAGGTTTTTGGCGCGAGATTCAAACAAAAGATACGGCCCGTCTTCTTTTTCTATAATGGGAATAAGGATTGCGGCCTCTATGCGGCGTTTTCGGTTTTTTATTATAGGATTTCTCGAATTGTGCTCCCGGATTAAATCATCAAACATTTAAGCCTCCTTGGAAATTATGCTTTTGTAACATTCTATCACATTTTGGTTATACTAAACTCCGAAAATTTAACACATATATAACCATCATTAAAAATGTACATAAAAACCACAAATTTTGTCATTGAAAAGGCGGGCATGAGTTAGTAAAATAGAAGATGGTTTGAACGCAGTGTTTCTGCGTTCATGAGGAAGTAGCGAAGCGGATTATGAATGTCCGCTTTATATGCATTTTGTTAGGAGGTTATTTAAATGAACAAACAGTTCCCGCATGTCTTTTCGCCTATCAGGGTGAATGGACAGCTTTTTAAAAACAGACTTATAGTAGCGCCGATTACTCCGCATTCGGCTTCAAACGGAGAGCTTTATCCGAATGAAGAACAGATGGAATACTTTGAGCAGCGCTCAAGGACAGGGGCAGCAGTTGTATACTGCGGCGGAGCAAAGGCTGTAGATAATTTTGATGATGGCGAGCATGCAGCATGGGATACAGAAGCTTTTAATCATAAGAATGCTCTTTCTCAGCTTGCAGCAAGAATCCATGCTCACGGCGCAAAGGCCGGTATGGAGGTTATGGGACTTTTCCCGATGAGCCTTCGTCCGGGTCCTATCTCTTGTTCTGACGGCAACTGGATTATGCAGTCACCTCCAATCGGTATGGAGATGACTCATGATGAGATGAATTTCTTCAAAGAAAAAACTGCAAAGATGTGTGAAGCTCTCATGATTTGCGGATTTGATTCGCTTCTTTTCCACTTTGGACATAATATACCGGTGGCACAGTTCCTTTCACCGCTTACCAACCACAGAACAGATGAGTACGGCGGCTCAACAGAGAACAGATGCCGTTATCTTGTAGAGATACTTGATGCCTGTCGCGAGGCGACAAAGGGACGCCTTACAATGGAAGTAAGAATGTCGGCAACAGAGTTTGACGAAAACGGTATTACTCTTGATGAGGGTATTAAGATTGCTTCTATTTTGCAGGATCACTGTGATATTATCCAGGCTTCATGCGGAATGGTTACAAAGAAATATATGACATGGACTCATCCGTGTCAGCATATGGGCCCGCATCCTAATGTAAGATTTGCTGAAGCTTTTAAAAATTCAGGCAAGCTTCATGTGCCGGTTACAACAGTAGGAGCTTTTGAGTCCCTTCAGGCGGCAGAGGATGCTATTGCGGCAGGCAAGTGTGATTTCGTTGCTCTTACAAGACAGCTTATTGCAGACCCGGATACAATTAAGAAGGCCCTTGACGGCAGGGCTGATGATGTGGTTCCTTGTGTTAAGTGTATGAGATGTCATGATTCTGACTGCTATGAGCATTTGTTCAGATGTACCGTAAATCCGAAGGTGGGACATGAGGCAATCTGGCAGAAGATGTTTGACGAGCCAACCAAATCA
>CAJOOU010000033.1 GCA_905236735.1 uncultured Eubacterium sp.
CTTAAATCCACGGGTCCACAGGTTCCTCTTATTCATTGCGGAAGGCGGGGTGAGACGGTTTTAAAAAAAGACCCGGTGGGTCTTTTTTCCGTCGAACCGACCGACGAGGCGCTCCCATGCGCCTCGGAGACCTTGAACCCACGGGTCCATAGGACCCGTTCCACATTAAAAAAGGAAATGTTGCAGTATCACTGCAACACTTCCTTTTTAATGCGGAAGGCGGGACTTGAACCCGCACGCCCTAAACGGGCACAAGATCCTTAGTCTTGCTCGTCTGCCAGTTCCGACACTTCCGCAAGCCTTTTATTAAGCTTTGTTGTGTTCACATCTCCGTGACACAAGTAGTATTATAGCAAGCCATCTATAGTATGTCAAACACTTTTTTGAATTTTTTTTATTTTTTTTAGGCCTGTCCCCAGACAAGATGCCCCACCTGTGTTTTACTAAGGTGGGGCATCTTCATCTGCAATATATGTTATGAAAAAGTATCGATAATTACTTACTCAAGAATGCATCTACTGCATCCGCGCACTCGCGTCCGTCTACCATTGCTTTTACAACAAGCGACTGTCCCGTACGGCAGTCTCCGCACGCAAAGTACTTACCTCCGGCATTATATCCGTCTGTCGCAATCACATTTCTTTCTCCCATCTTCAATGAGAATTTTTCCGGCACATAGCTTTCTGCGCCCGAAAATCCGGCTGCAATAACAAGAAGGTCGCATGGCATCTCCTTTTCGCTTCCCGCTATTTCCTTCATGGAAAGTCTGAAATGCTCATCATATACTGCCTCAAGATTCACAGTGGTAATGGCATGTACCTTTGCATCATCTCCCGCATGTATGGCTTTTACAGTCGTCTGGTACACATGAGGATCGCCGAACTTCTTCTCACATTCTTCCTGAGAAAAATCATGTTTCTTCTCAGGCTCTTTATATGGAGGTCTCTCAAAAATATATTTATGTCCTCTTTCTTTGGGAAGCATTTCTATCTGCACAATGCTCTCTGCTCCCTGGCGAAGCGCCGTACCCACGCAGTCATTGCCTGTATCTCCTCCGCCAACTATAACCACCTTTTTGCCCTTTGCCGTATCTGCCACATCACCGTCTAAAAACTTTTTGGTGTTTTCCGTCAGAAAATCAACTGCAAAGACTATACCGCTTACTCCCGCGGCATTTTCAAGGGCGAGATTTCTCGCACTTCTTGAGCCGAGAGCAAAGCATACAGCATCAAAATCCTTATCAAGTTCTTCGCGAGTAATATCCACTCCGACATTTACACCGCATCTTATTTCGGCGCCCTGAGCCTTCAAAGAATCTATCTTTCGCTCAACGATGCCCTTTTCAAGTTTCATATTCGGAATACCGTACTCTAACAGTCCGCCTGCTCTGTCAGCTCTCTCAAATATTGTCACCGAATATCCCTTGTCAAGCAGTCTTTGCGATACTGCTATTCCGGAAGGACCGGAGCCTATAACAGCTACTTTTTTGCCGTTTGAAGGTGCTTTTTCTTCGCCTTTGCCCGACTCATAATGCTGCTCTGTTACATATCTTTCGATTTTGCCTATGCCCACCGCATCACTTCTTATTGAACGGGTGCAGTTGCTCTGGCACTGCATCTCCTGTGGACATACTCTTGAGCAAAACTCCGGCATCATTGAAGCCGTCCTTATGATCTTATACGCCTCCTCAAGATTTCCGCCTCTTGCCGCCGCTATAAAGTCCGTAACAGGCACTCCGGCGGGACATTTTTCCTGGCACCAGTGTGTAGGACACTTCAGGCATCTTGCCATTTCGTTTTCTGCCTGCTCTTTTGTATAGGTACTCTCTATCTGACCGCATGAGCCCACTCTCTCATCAATCGAAAGTATTTCCGGTGCTGTCCTTTTTTTGTCTTTATTTACATTCTCCACTACAGGAAAAAGTGTATTATCTTTAAGCCACATTATGCATTTACCCCCTTATCGATATATTCAGCGGCATTTTTGCCGGATGTATATGATGAGGCAACACCCCATGTAAGCTCGGATATAACAGCAAGTCTGCCATCAATGTGCATTGCACTCGTGGCATCTCCCACGCCGTAAAGTCCGGGTATGTATGAGCCGTCATTCCTGAGTACACGGCATTTTCCATCTACCATAAGACCTCCCATGCACGCTTCTGAGAATCTCTGTCCCTTTATCGCATAATAAGGTCCATTTTCCGATACCGGTACAAGGAACTGTTTGTCTTTGCCAAACTCCTCGTCCCTGCCGCTTATGCAGTATTCGTTATAATCCTTTACAGTCTTTACAAGTGCATCCTTAGGCATACCGATTTTTTCGGCGAGTTCTTCTATGGTATCAGCCTCATATACAGGAGGAATCGGATAAGCAGCCTCTTCCTTAAATTCATTCTCCCAGCCTTCATGCAGATATTTTTTGGCGGCAAAAGCAGGATTGTTTATAAACCTGTCCGCAATCTTTACATACTGCTCTCTCGACTGAATAGCCCATGAGATTTCCTTTGGCTGCTCAGCGATATGAGGAGTCATGCCAAACAGATGTCCCTGCTCGTTAACCCATCTTTTTCCGTTCATGTTAATCTGCAATACATCAGGTTCAAGTGCCATATCTGCAAGTGTATTTGAGAACGGGTGATGTTTTGGTCCGAACATTGAAACGCAAAGTCTTTCAGGAATAGGCTCAACTCCAAGTTCTCTAAGCATATCTATACCATCTCCGGTGTCAGTCGGCACGGAGAATCTGTGAATCTTTGACTCACCTTCAAAAAACCACGGTTTGAATTCCTTTATCTTTTCATCCGACTTACCAAATCCGCCTGTAGCAAGTACCACAACCGGCGCATTAATCTGTATCTCTCCACCGCCATCTTCGGCAATTATGCCCTTGATTTTACCCTCGTCATCAAGCATAAGATGACGACCGGCAGTCTCCGTGTATATCTCCACATCAAGTCCGAGCCTTTCAATAGTCTCAAGCATGGTGTATTTAACAAATGTACCACCCCAGCCCGGTCCTATCGCATCATCGCGGCAGTTTAAGTTATCCTTTATTCTGGTCGGAAAATCAAGAAGTCCCGGACCGTAAATAGGACCATGTGCATCAGCGTCGCCAAGGTTTACCAGATTATATACCTTATGGCAGTCCGTAAGTGTGCAAAGCCAGTCAAAGAAATCACCCGTTGCATAAACGGCAGTCCTTACAACCTCCGGATCAAGAATATTGTCCGTTGCCTTAAGATAATGCTTTATAGCATCCTCTCTTGCATCAACCATACCTGCTTCCTTGTGCCATTCGGTATAAACAGGGAAAAACGCATGAGCATAATCTGTGTTTCCGCCAAGTCTCTTTGACTTTTCGAGCACAATAACCTTCTTGCCCTGCATAGCTGCATATACGGCACCTATAAGACCCGTACCTGCGCCGCACACAACAACATCGGCATCTTTTACTATTCTCTCATGCGGCGGCATCACATAATCATCATCCATGTCTATGATTGATGCTGTATGACAGACTTTTGCACAAAGTCCGCATTCCACGCATTTATCATTGTCAATTTCGTATTTATTTCCGACAAAATCGATGGCCTGCATAGGACATTCCGAATAACAGTTGTGACATCCCACGCAGTTGTCATTTATTTTGAACATAAAAATAAAATCCCCTTTCTTTGTATTTTTTATTGATTAAAGTGTATCACAAAGACAGGGAATTTTATTCGTTCTTTATATCCAAATTTGGAGTTTATTTTGTGCTGCTATCACAGTTTATCATAGTGCAGCTTTATATATTATGAATCTCAGCCTTGACGCCGCCATCCGTAAGTTCAAGGGTTGCGTAGGTTCCTCTGCCCGAGCCGTCCCTCGGGTATGTCAAA
>CAJOOU010000034.1 GCA_905236735.1 uncultured Eubacterium sp.
CTTTAACAGCATTGGAAGGGTATGCGCGGGAATGGTATCCGATAAAATAGGCAGGATAAACACGATAAGGCTTGCGCTTGCTTTGGCGATAGCAGGTATTCTGATACTGATTTCAGGCGGCTCGTCTGCCGCAACCTTTGTATGTGCCATGGCATTTATAGGAGTATGCTTCGGCTCGTTTATGGGCGTTTTTCCGGGATTTACAGCGGAGAAATTCGGTATGAAATATAATACCGTTAATTACGGGATAATGTTTATAGGCTTTGCGTTTGCCGGTATCATAGGACCTGTGGCGATTAGCCGTATTTATGCCGCATGTGGCAGCTACATACCGGCATTTATAATGGCGGCGGTCTTCGCGGCAGCAGGGCTGGTGCTCACTATGTTTATTCCAAAGGAATAAAAAATGTGGTATGGTATGTAAATGATAACAGATAAAGAGCTGATACCTGGGTATATAAGGCGGCTTATTATAGCCAAGAGTCCCCAGGAAGTTATTGATATTGGATATGAGATGATGGGGAATCCACTGTACTTCCAGAGTATAGGCGGAAGCGTGGGTGTTCTTGTTGTAAGGGATGTACTTATGCAGCCGGGCGAGGATGAGGCGGATGCCTACAACGAGCTGTTTTAATTGATGTGTGTGATTTTTTTTAAACCAAATGATATTATACTATTTTTGCATTTGTGTTCAAGAGTAAACTCTCGCTTTCTTCTCGGCTTCGTGGTATGATATTCTTATATAATAAGTCAGATTTTAGGGTGGGAGAAATGATTACACTAAATACTTTCGGCAATTTCCAGATTCAAAAAGACGGAAAACTTATAAATGATTTAAGCATAAAATCCAATATGCTTACCAAGCTGCTCATTTTTTTGATTATCAGAAGATATGATGTGGTTTCCAAAGAGGAGATAGCGGAAAGTCTGTGGGAAAATGATGAGTCGGACGATCCTATGGGAGCTCTTAAAAATCTGACCTACAGATTAAGGACTGTGCTCAATAATCAGCTGGGCAAAGATGAGTACATTCTGACATCAAGGGGAGTTCTCAAGTGGAATACCGATATAGATATTATTACGGATTATGATAAGTTTATGGAAGCCTACGAAAAGGCTCAGGTAAGTAATACGGATGAACTCGCCAAAATAGAGCTACTTGAGAAGTGCCTGAATTTGTACAGCGGAGACTTTATGCCCAAGATAAGTGATTTGCACTGGGTATCGGCGGAACTTTCTTTTTACAGGTCTAAATACATAGATGCGGCAATAATGCTGGCAAAACTTTATATGGATAAGGAGATGTATGTAGATTTAGAGAGAATGTGTATGCAGGTGCTGGGTGTGTATCATGCGGATGAGACCATGTATTATTATCTCATTATAGCCCGGGCGAGAAGCTCAAAAATGAAGCTTGCACTTGAAACACATGAAAAGGCTCAGAGCGTAATAAAAAAAGAACTCGGTATTACGGCATCGGAAATGCTAAGGCAGGCTTATGATGAGATACTTTCGGCTGACGGAGATGCGCCGGCAAAGGATATAGCGGGCGCAAGCGAGGATATGGTTGAAGAAAATCCCGGAGGAGTATTCAGGTGCGGTTATCAGGTATTTAAAATCATTTATCAGCTGGAGGCAAGGCGGATGTCGCGTCTGGGCATATCGGAGTTTGTTTTGCTCATATCGCTTGAACCTGAAGATTACAAGGGCGGTGAGTTTAATCATATGCAAAATGCAATGGTAAGAAACGCCATGCCCAAGATGGAAAAAATAATAATGGGAGCCTTAAGAGCGGGAGATGTGGTATCAAGGTACTCCGAGAGTCAGTTTATTATGCTGCTGCCGAGCTGTGATTATGAGAGTGGTATGATAGTGGCGAACAGACTTTCTGGTGAATTTTACCAGATGACGCGAAATATAAAGGCCAGATGTGAACTTCAGGAGGTAACTTCAGCAAAATTTTAGCGTTATGTAAACAAAAAACCGGTATATAGCTAAGCCGTTTTGTGCAAAATACACAAAATACATTTTTGTGCAAATTGCCGGATTTATTTTTCAAAGAGACAGTTTTATAATAAGACTGTCTTTTTTGATTTCCCAATCGTATATTGATAAATAAAAAATTGAAGAAAATTATAGGAATAACAGGAGTATATCACTGTGACATATGTGTTTATACGGCTGCAGTATTAAGCAATCTGGGAATGGGAGTTTTGGTATGTGACCTGACAGAGTCAAAGGAACTTTATGAAATGCTGCCCAAACCATCCGGCGAAATAGAGCCGATATCATATCTCGGAGCAGATTATATAAGGGGATATGATGATGAGTATGTAAAAGATGCCACCTACAGCAGTATTATAATCTTTGCGGATAAAGCCACACCAAAACAGTTTTTGGAAAAATGCAGCGATTTGTATATGGTTACAGGATGCGAGAGACGCAATGTGGAAGACACCTCGGAATATATGAGAAAAACCTGCATAACCATGAATCTGATTATCCGTAATATCTGTCCGGGAGAAGACAGATACAGGATACTTGAAAAAGCAGGAGATAAAAATGCTTTTATCAGCGAAAAATACTTTCTTCCGCTTGATGCAATAGACGAGGGCTACAGGGTAGCCATGCAGTACGGAAATGCGGAAGGTTTTAAGGAGCTGTCACCACAGTTTGCAAAGCTGCTCGGGAAAATATGTATGAGGGCAAGCGGAGCATCAAGAGCGGATGTGGGCAGGGCATATTACCTCGCAAAAAGGGGGATAAGCATATGCGCATAGTTTTTCTTAACGGCGGTTGTGAAAGTGAAAAAATGCTTATGGCGGTATCGGCAGTGGGATGTGCTTTTTCATATGTTTACGGGAAAAAACTGATTATAACTGAGACAAGGGCGGAAGAAGACGGCATTAAAAAGGCTTTTTTTAATACGGCAGGGAAGAATCCTTTTAAGGAGGAGATGAAATACTTCTCAATGACCGGCTTTGATTATCTTATGCAAAAATACCGGCTGGGCAGTTTATCCTTCGAGGAAATTCTGTTCAGCTGTGATGTGATAAAAAAGAGCAGACTCTACATTCTGCCGTCTGCCGGAAGCAATACCCGGGAAGATACAACAGGCTGCCTGATAAAGGTATCGGAGCTTGCCAGTGAAAACGGCTATGCCACATTTATCGCGGCCGGCAGGGAATACGATGGCAGACTTTTGAAAGAAGCAGATCTTATTGTGGTATGTATAGGCAGCGGGAAACCGGCAATTGAAGATATTTTTGTAAATTATGTAAACAGTATAGACGCCTCCAAAGTATTCTATCTTATATGTCCCGAAAAAAACGGAGCATACAACAAGACAAACATAAGGCGGCTGTATCGTATTAAAGAGGAAAAAATAGCTCAGATAGAGTTTGACGAAAAATTTGAAAAACTCTATAAAAAAGGGCGGAGCGAAAGTTATACCAAAAAGAGAAGCTTCGGAGCGGAAAATGCCATATGCAGGGAGAAATTTACCAGGGCTGCGGCAATGATCGGGGAGGCTGCTGCCTATGGATAACAGCCTTGTTTTGAGCCTGGATGAAATCTCCGCTCTTATAAAGGCAAGAATGAATGCCCTGCTGCGCACCAATCTTTATGATATGAATCTTACTCCAAGGGAAAAGGAAAGGCTCTCGGCACATAAAAAACTGCTCAGAGAACATATCAGACTCTGCAGTATGGGCAAAAAAGAGTCCAAAGAAGCTCTTATAGATTTTATAAAAGACGGCATTATCAAAATATATGGCAGAGATGAAAAGATTCCGGACAGGAGCTGGTATTTTTCGGGTGAAAATAAAAAGACGGCCAGATATAAATTTGAGATACTTATGTATGCTTATCAAAAAACATATGGCACAGATGCTGTCATTGCGCTGTTTGGGGAGGAAGAAGCAGCAGCTTCAATTACTGCGGAAAAATGCCTTAGTGAAGAATGTATTGAAAGAATATACGAAAGAAAATCCATAAGTCTCGGGTACGAGGATAAACTGCAAATACTATCTGTCAGAATATATGAAAACATCTGGGGACTTGGCTGCATAGACTTTTTAAGAGATATGAAGATAGACGGCATAAGCGGAGGTGTTTCGGGAGAAAACTTTGTGTGGGTGTTTTTTAAGGGTATGTCGGTGGGACTGCCTTTTCTGATTATAAAAAAGGGAGAGACGGAAAGGATATGCAGGCTTTTGGGCAGGTGCTGCAAAAGCGGCCAGCTGTCGGAAACCAGAGGATATCAGGTTGGAGATATGACAGACAGGGCAAGGGTGGTTGTAGCCCGTCCGCCCTTTGCGGAAATGTGGACATTTTTTATAAGAAAATTTGATACGGCAGAGGTAAAGACCCTTGACGGTCTGATTACCGATGAGGGTAAAAAACTGCCTGTAGCGATGCTTGATTATCTGATGAAGGGAGCTGTAGTTACTGCCGTAACGGGAATACAGGGGTCGGGCAAAACCACTTTGCTTTGTGCAATGATAGAAAGCATACCTGCCGAATATACCTTAAGGGTATTGGAAATGGCGTTTGAACTGCATCTGAGGGATGTATATCCAAAAAGGAATATAGTTACCATAAGAGAGACGGCTGAGGTGAGCGGACAGGAAGGCCTGGATTTACTAAAAAAGACAGACGGAACCGTAAGTATTATAGGAGAGGTCGCGAGCGCTCCGGTTGCTGCTCTTATGATAGAGTCAGGACAGGTCGGAACTCTTTTTACCCTGTTTACGCATCATGCAAGAACAACGGAGGCACTGATATCTTCACTAAGAAATTGTCTTTTAAGAGAGGGGCTGTTTAGTGCCGAAGATGTGGCGGAGCAGCAGGTTGTCTCTGTTGTCAGGGTGAATGTACATATGCATAGGGACAGGCTGGGGCA
>CAJOOU010000035.1 GCA_905236735.1 uncultured Eubacterium sp.
TGTGTAAAGAGTTATAAATGCTGCTTAAGGATTCCATTTTTTGAAAAGAAAGAAATGTTAAAAAATAAAATTACTATATACAAATTAACAGAAATGTGTTACAATTCAAATATCTTTAGGGGCGAGAGGCCCTGTACAATAATTGGAGGGCAAGGACTTATACAAGGAGGACAAAAGTTATGAACATTACTGATGTACGCATGAGAAAAGTGGAGAAGGAAGGCAAGATGAAGGCGGTCGCTTCTATTACAATAGAAGATGAATTCGTTGTACATGACATTAAGGTTATCGAGGGAGAGAAAGGCTTGTTTATTGCTATGCCGAGCCGCAAGACACCTAATGATGAGTACAAAGATATTGCTCATCCAATCAATTCCGAGACAAGGGATAAGATACAGAAACTTATTCTTGATAAATACAACAGTGAAATAGCAGAACAATAATTTAAGAAAAACAGTAGTGAGGATAAATGCTTGCATTTATCCTCACTTTTTTTTAATATAACATAGACAAAGGAGGAAGAACAATGCTAAAGACGATAATACTGGCGGCAGGAAAGGGCACAAGAATGAAGTCTGATTTGCCGAAGGTTTTACATACTATAAAAAACATCCCAATGGCTAAATATGTCACAGATGCGGCAAGAAGTGCCGGTGCGGATGAGATTTGTTATATTATAGGCTACAAAAAAGAAGAGGTTAAAGCCGCTCTTGTGGCTCCAAATGTATGCTTTGCAGTCCAGGATGAGCAGCTCGGCACGGGACATGCGGTAAAATGCGCAATGGACTTTATAGGAAGGGAAGGAAGCATTATGGTGCTTTGTGGTGATACCCCTCTTATAGGCGGAGATACTTTAAGGAGGTTTGCGGACTATCACAAAGATAATCATAACAGTGTGACGGTGCTTTCGGCAATTGTGGATAATCCCGAAGGGTACGGACATATTATAAGAGATGAAAACGGAGAGTTTTTATACAGTATTGAACATAAGGATGCGGATGATGAGCAAAAGAAGGTAAAGGAGATAAATGCCGGAATGTATGTGTTTGAGGCGGCAGACCTTGCGGACGCATTAAGCGAACTCAGATGTGACAATGCCCAGGGAGAATACTATTTGCCGGATACCCTTGAGATTATAAAACGAAAGGGTAAAAAAGCAGGAGCTTATGTGATAGAGAGCGCAGAGGAAATAATGGGCGTAAATACTCCGGAGCAGCTTGAAGAGGCGGCTGCGGTAATAGAAAGAAGATAGAGATGTTTGGAAGAAATAAAGAGACATGGATAATTGCAGGCCTCGGAAATCCCGGGGGCAAATACTCCGGAACCAGACACAATGTGGGATTTGATGTTGTGGATGCTCTGGCGGATAAATACGGAATAACCCTCAGGAAAAAGCTTTTCAGGGCTGCAGTGGGCAGCATAAATTCGGGAGGAAAAAATATTATACTTGTCAAACCGCAGACTTTTATGAATGCAAGCGGAGAGGCTATAGCACCGATTTGCGGATATTATAAGGTTAATCCTGATGAAAAGCTGATTGTTATTTATGATGATATTTCACTTGCACCCGGAAATTTACGAGTAAAGATGAAGGGTTCGAGTGGAGGTCATAACGGAATAAAGAGCATTATTTCGTGCTTAGACAGTGAGGGATTTTCGAGAATAAAGGTTGGCGTGGGTGAAAAGCCTGTGGGCTGGGATCTGGCTGACCATGTGCTTTCGAGATTTTCGGCGGATGAGAGAAAAAAAGTAGATGAAGCTGTGGAAAATGCAGTTATAGCAGCTGAAATGATAATAGACGGCAAATCGGAGGAAGCCATGAACAGGTTTAACAGGAAAAACAGCCTATGAAAGCGGTAGTTGATGCGGTTAAAAAAATAAAAAATTATGATGAAGCACATAAATGCCTTGAAGAGGCCGGAGCCATGCAGCTTTCGGCCGTAAGCTTTGCCCAGCAGAGTCCTTTGATATATACCTTCGGAGAAGATAAAACAAGGAAGATAGTTATAAGTTACAGTGAGCAAAGAGCCAGAGAACTTATGGCTGATTACAGATTTTACGATAAAAAGTGTGTGTATTATCCGGCAAAGGATTTCCTCTTTTATAAGGCCAACCTTAAAGGTGGAGAGCTTGAAAAAGAGAGGATGCAGGTATACAAACATCTGATTGAAGACGGAAGTCTGACGGTGTTTACCGTAATGGATGCGCTGATGGACGGACTTTTATCAAGGGAGGTTGTGACAGGAACTGTTCTTCATATCAAAATGGGGGATACTTTTGACCCGGAGAAATTAAAGAGCAGTTTTGCCGATATGGGATATGAGAGGTGCTATCAGGTAGAGGCACCCGGACAGTTTGCAGCAAGAGGCGGAATTCTGGATGTGTATCCGCTTACGGGTGAGGTGGCATATCGCATAGAATTCTTTGATGATGAGATAGATTCTGTCAGAAGCTTTGACCCTTCAAGTCAAAGGTCTCTGGAAAACATAGATGAGGTTGAGATATATCCGTCGGAAAGCGACGCTCTTAAAGGAGATAAATCCTTCCTGGATTATTTTGATAAAAAGGATACCATGATTTTCCTTGATGACGGTACAAAAGGATTCGGTCTTTGCAAAGAAACAAGGGAGGAACTCGAAGAGAGTATTAAGCACAGGAGTAAAAGAGGAGATGAGACAGAGGATATTACTCTGTTTGGAGAGCCTGAAATATGGAAAAAACTCACGGAGTTTCCTGTTTGTAATTTCAGCGCGCTCGATAATGTAATGGAAAATATTGATGCCAAGAAGGTATTTTCCGTAAATATGACGGATACACCACATTATGTGGGAAGGTTTGATGAACTTGTAAATGATCTTAAAGGCTACAAAAGGCGTGGCTTTAAGGTCCTTTTTACGAGTGCTTCAAAGCTCAGGGCTGCAAGACTTGCCAGAGATTTAATAGAATATGATTTGAATGCCTTCTACAGCGAGGATGAGGCTCATGAGATAAAAGACGGTGAAATCATGGTGACGGGCGCAGCGCTTAGTCAGGGCATTGAAATGCCGGACAGCAGGTTTGCGATAATCACGGACAGCGATGTTTTTGGAAGGGAAAAGAAA
>CAJOOU010000036.1 GCA_905236735.1 uncultured Eubacterium sp.
ACCGCTACGCCTCATTCGGACGCCTTGCAGGGTAGACAATTCATTCTGCGTAAAAAGTCGAGGTATTTGAAAACGGATGCACTAGTTTTTCCGGGAAAAATACAGGGTAACTGCCACAACGGCTACCGCAAATACCCCTCCTATCACACAGGAAGTCACATAAGAAATACCAAAACCTATCTTTGAGTTCATAATATAGCTGCAAGTGACAAATGAGTAGAAAACCAAAGGAATAAACGGCATCCATACATACCTTTTTTTATCATGTCTGAAAAGATATATGAATATCGATGCAAGTGCAAATATTGCAAGCGTCTGATTTGACCATCCAAAATATCTCCATATGGTGTTAAATCCGTCAGGATTGATCTTGGCCCAGATAAGCACTACATATGCTATGACAAAAATCGGAAGCGATAAAAGTATTCTTTTAATGCTTTTGTCCTGTTTTATTTTGAGCCTGTCAGAAAGGATGAGTCTAAGAGACCTAAGCGCTGTATCTCCGGAAGTTATCGGGAGTATAATAACGCCGATAATGGCTATTATTCCTCCTACCGGGCCAAGCATGTTTCTGCAAATAACCCCTACAACGCTTGTTGCCGATATCTGCATAAGTCCGCTGTCCGAAGCGGCAAAATAAGTCCACACGCCATCATTTAAAGCCATCGTAATACCTGCTTGTTCCGCTCCGATTCCAATCATTGCCATTGTGCCCGCAGCCCATACCATAGCAATAAATCCCTCAGCTATCATCATATTGTAAAATGTGAGTCTGCCTTCCTTTTCGCTCTCTAAAGTTCTCGTCACCAGTGTTATCTGAGTCGAATGAAATCCGGATAAAATGCCGCAGGCTACCGTTATAAAAAAGGCCGGTATAAAATGCTGGTCTGTAAAATATTCTGCAAAATCAAATCCGCCCAAAGTCCATGCATCCCAGACATCTGCAAGTGCATACCCCTTTACAAACAGCATAATAAAAACACCCACCGCAGATAAAATAAGTATGGCACCAAATACCGGATATACCCTGCCTATTATTTTGTCTATCGGGAAAACTGTAGCCACAAGATAGTATACAAAAATGCAGGAATATATTATCCATGTAGAAGGCTCTGCTGCCGTTCCTCCAAATCCGAATACCTGAGTTGCAGCGATATCACCCGGTGTATAGATAAATACAACACCTATAAGAAATAAAACTATACTTACAAAAACGGTATATATCTTGCTGACAGCCTTGTTCGTGCTTCTTTGCACAATCTCCGGCATCTGTATACCGCCCTCTCTTAGCGAAATCATTCCTGAGAAATAATCGTGCATCGCGCCTCCGATTACACATCCTATCGGAATGGTTATAAATGCTATAGGGCCGAATAAAATCCCCTGTATGGGTCCAAGTATAGGTCCTGTTCCCGCAATATTCAAAAGATTGATTAGTGCATTTTTCCTTTTCGGCAGCGGTACAAAATCCACACCGTCCTGTTTTTCATAGGCAGGAGTCTTTCTGTCATCCGGACCAAAAACTCTCTCACACAGCTTTCCGTACAATGCGCCTCCCACCAATAGAATGATTATTCCTAAAATAAAAGTACTCATAACTCTCCCCTGATCCGTTTTATAATTCTATCAGTTCATACTCCTTAGAGCCTATCCCCAGAGCCTCCGCAGCATCTATGGTATGTTCGCCGTTTCGTGAAGTAACTCTCTCCATAAAGTGGTCTCTGCCTATATCCTTGCTGGCTTTAACAAGGTCAATGCACGCCCTGTCTATAGCCACAGGGTCAAGAGATGCGAGAATACCTATGTCCTTAAGGCAGGGGTCTTCCGCCACAGCGCAACAGTCGCAGTCCACCGACATATTAGCCATTACATTTATATAAACAATGTTACCTGCAAAATGGTCGCATACTGCCGATGCCGCTTCTGCCATAGACTCCAGGAAAGCATCCTGCTCCGGCAAATCATTCCATACTATACCCTGTTCTTCGGCTTTGACATACTTACCTGCAGAGTGGATGTTGACCTTACCGGCAGTAGATGCACATCCGATTGAAAGCTGCTTTAAAGCTCCACCATAGCCTCCCATAGGATGTCCTTTAAAATGTGAAAGCACAAGCATTGAGTCGTAATTAAGGAAGTTTTTGCCCATAATATCCGATTTCAGATGCTTTCCGTTTTTTATCGGTATCTCAATGTCCGGACCTTCTTTATCCATCAAATCAACCTCAAAAATATCGTTCCATCCATGTTTTTTTATGAGTTTGATGTGTTTTGCCGTAGAATTTCTCTCTCCCTCATATGCGGTATTGCACTCGACAATGGTACCTCCCACATGGCTGACCACCGGCTGCCAGAACTCCGGATGCAGAAAATTCTGGTTCCCTGCTTCTCCGGAATGCACCTTTATGGCAATATTTCCTTCAAGTTTTTTCCCTACCTTATCATAGAGTTTTACGACCGCCTCCGGTGACATTTCTTTTGTAAAATAGACTTTCGCTCCTCCCATTACATTACCTCCGTTTCATAAATTTATCTTATTATACCACGAAACGACGAGGAAAATGCAAATTCATTTGCATTTGACGACCGTACGCGATAACAGCTGCGCAAGCGGCTGTTATACCACAATGCAACGAGCCAAGCGCAAGTTTACTTGCATTTGGCGACTGCATAGTGATAATAGCCGTTTACGGCTATTATATCACGAAGTAGCGAGGAAAACGAGAGCTTGCTCTCACTTGACGAGCAGGTGATGGGGTGAGGCGGATTATGAAAAAGCCCCG
>CAJOOU010000037.1 GCA_905236735.1 uncultured Eubacterium sp.
AGAACATGATCCAAAGGCTCTCCCCTGCCCATTGCAGCCTCTATATATACCTTTATGCTGTTTTTCAGTTTTTCCTGTCCGACATAATCCTTAAAGCTCTTTGGACGCAGAACATTCTCAAGTCCATAGTCTTCTTTTTGAATTGTTGTGGATATGATTCTGTCAGTGTTTATCATTGCTTATCCTTTATATATTTGACAAAAGTTCAAGTGCTTTGCCAAGAACATCTTCTACAGTGGAATCCTCTTTTATCTCAATCTTATTATAGGCGCTTATAGCTTCAGATGAAGTAAATCCAAGGGATGTAAGTCCGGATACCACATCATTTCTAAGTGAGGTTTCTGCCGGCACAGCCGCCTTTTTTTCATATGCACTTTCAAAGGTTTCTTCCAGAGAAAACTTGTCTTTAAGCTCCATTATTATTCTCTCGGCACTTTTTTTACCTACTCCCGGAGCACTCTGCAAAAGTTTCACATCACCTCCGAGCACAGCAAACTTAAAATCATCCGCCGATATAGCCGCCAGTATTCCCACGGCAATTTTAGGGCCTACACCGTTTACCGATATTAAAAGCCTGAATACCTCTCTGTCAGCTTCGGAAATAAACCCGTAAAGAGCCACCTGATTTTCGGATACCTGAAAATGTGTATATATCTTAACTTCCTCACCTATGCCAAACGGCAGACCGTAAGATGTCACCGGATATGTTATGCTGTATCCTATCCCTCCGGCTTCTACCACTATTGTATTTCCGTCAGTTCCGGTATATGTTCCAATGATATATGAATACATTATTCTTTCTCGCCTATATAATAAAATCCTTTACATTCTTTAAGCACAACCGGCACTATCCTGCCGATAAGGCTCTCATCTCCTCCGAAGTGAACGGTCGAATTATTGCTGAGTCTTCCCGTCACAAGAGAGTTGTCATGCTCGTTTATGCTCTCTACAAGTACATCCATTGTCCTGCCCTCAAGAGCCATGGCTTTTTCAGCGGCAATAGTCTGTACCTTTTCAAGAAGTCTGTCAAACCTGTTTTTGACCACATCTTCAGGCACACTTTCCCACCCGGCAGCCGGAGTTCCGGTTCTTTTTGAATAAATAAAGGTAAAGGCGCTGTCATATCTGACCTTCCCGACCACATCAAGAGTGTCTTCAAAATCAGCATCGGTCTCTCCCGGAAACCCCACTATGATATCAGTTGTAAGGGCAATATCCGGAATCCTTTCCTTTATCTTTTCAGCAAGCGCAAGGTAACTTTCCTTTGTATAATGCCTGTTCATCTTTTTTAAAAGAGCGCTGCTTCCCGACTGCACCGGCAGGTGCAGATGTCTGCAGATTTTCTTTGATGAGGCCATAACATCTATAAGTTCATCCGACAAATCCTTAGGATGTGATGTCATAAACCTTATCCTCTCGATACCGTCTATCTCTTCAACCCTTCTTAACAGTTCCGCAAAAGAAACAGGATTGTCAAGAGTCTTTCCGTAGGAATTAACATTCTGTCCAAGGAGCATTATTTCCTTAACTCCATCCCGGCTCAGCTTTTTAATCTCGCCAATAATATCATCAGCCTCCCTGGAAAATTCCCTTCCTCTTACATACGGAACTATGCAGTAGCTGCAAAAATTATTGCAGCCATACATGATGTTTACCCCGCTTTTAAAAGAATATTTTCTTATCGACGGCAAATCCTCTATTATCTTTGAATTATCATCATCTTCAAAACCGATAATCATCCTGTTTTCCTGCAGCCTCTTTAATGTAAGACCGGCGAACTGGAAAAGATTATGGGTACCGAAAATAATATCAACAAACCCATAAGATGATTTAATCTTCTCGACCACATCTTTTTCTTCCATCATACAGCCACAAAGTCCGATTATCATATCCGGATTCTTTTTTTTATAGCTGTGCAAACGGCCCAGTCTTCCGTAAACCTTAAGATTGGCATTTTCTCTTACTGTACAGGTGTTGTAGATGACAAAGTCGGCATCTTCTCCTTCTTTTTCCATATATCCCATTTCATCCAATATACCCTTAAGTTTTTCGGAATCATGAGCATTCATCTGACATCCAAAGGTGGTAACATGATAGGTAAGCTTTCTGCCCAGTCTCTTCGATGTATCCTCTACCAGGTTTCTTACTTCCTGCATATAACTTTTCTGCAGTTTAGCTTCGTTTTCCTTATTATAATTCAATTTGTCTTCCTCAATAATATTTTACTTCAACATCTCTGTCCATGGCACTTAAGAGTTCTGCGAGTTTTTTTATTATACTGTTTCTTGAAGAAAGTTCATAGGAAATCTTTATTCCTCCCTCACCAACTCCCGCAGCCTTTCCAACAAAAAACACCACCTTTGTGCTTTCGTCTATAAGAGCTGTGGCTATTTGGGATGAGCCTATGTTTTTATCAAGTTCATCATAAAAATCAAGGTCAATCTCGCCCTCAAGATATCTTTCCAGAAGAATAATGACATTATGAAGGGTAATTACACCTTCGGTAATAATATCAATATCCTTACAGGTTTTCTTTGCCATGGGCGGCATACCATCTGCAATTGTATCATAATCCGTCTCAAGCTTAAAGCCCAAAACTCTTGCAGCTATCTGCGAACTTGTTCCGCCGGAGATTATCTTCATGCCATCAGCCGAAACGAAATCATTTACCATTCTTTCATCATCTTCGGGATTTAGCGGAGGCCCCGTCAGAATATTTACCCTCTTTTCGTCATTTATCCTTACAACGCCGACAGTGGTATCATCCTTGGGCACGCCGAGATAAAGGTCATAGCACATATCGTCTATCATAGCTGCAAGCCTGCTCGCAGACTTGGTTTTGAGTTCGCATTTAAGAGCATACTCTGCCACAGAATCCCTGTTCCATTTGAGGTTCATTGTATTATCGCCGCTGCAATAAATACACCCGTCGCTCATGCAGACAAAGGTATCGCCCGGTCTGGCATAAAACTCGCATTCCCTTATGTTTTTCCCGTGAACCGTCCTTTCCTTAAACGGCAGTTTAAACAGGTCATGCTCTCTTATGCAAACGCATTCCGGATTGTCGTATTCAACAATATAGCACCTGCCGTCTTCAAAAATCTGAATAATGCTGAATGTACTGTAGGCCTCTCCGTTAATGCTCGAAGATGGCAATGTCTTTGTGACTGTTTCTACCGCTTCGTCTATGGAAATTCCGTTTTTAAGTAAGGTCCCAAGGATTTTGGATGTCATTGTCGAAAAAATATTTGCCCTTACTCCGCTAAGCATACCATCGGCCAGAATCAGTATTTTGGAATTTCCGGTTTTTACTATCTCAACCTTGTCTCCACAAAGTTCCTCACCGTAATGATGATAGCTTTTGTATGAAATATCAATAAATAAACCCATTATTTATCCCCGCTTTCATCACTGTAATCATCCAAAAGCACGGTATCCCTGAGTCTGGTTAATATGGCCTTTGTTTCTGCCGTTGTCTCACCCAAAAGTCCGGCAATCTCCTGAGCCGTCCTCATCTGCTTGTCTATGACATTCTGAGCCATCTCGACAGTATCAAGTTTCTTTTCGATTATCCTCTCCCTTGCCTTTTCCTCTTCGGTAATATCTTCAATAATAATAAGCAGGGATTTGGTTTCCATTATAAACTTGCCTGTAACAAGGACGGTAAGATCCCTGCTTGCCCAGTTTTGTTTATACCTCAAAATATCCTTTCTCTCCGTAAACACCTTGGAAAGTATCTCTGTATCTATAAACTCATAGAGATATCTGCCTGTGGCATCTATCTTAGGTGTCTTAAACACCTCCTCTGCCTTAGAATTAAACTCCTTTATCTTCATATCCGAATCCACAATCATAATGATGTTCGGAGTATTGGTCATAACGAGGTTAGACATTGACCTGGCTTTTTCAAAGGAATACATAAGGCACATTGTTTTGGGAGATTTCCCCTGATACATGGCTATGGCCTTTGAACGGCATGTATTATATCCGCAGGCGCCGCAGTTAAGCGGAGCTGAGCCCGAAATATTTCCGATTACCTTCATAAGAGAATCAATCTCTTCTTCGGACGGCATTTTCTGCTCAATCTTTTTGCCCTTAAAAGTGCAGCCGAGCTGTTCTTTATTAAGAGATTCTCTAATCTCCATCCTGCCGAGATTGGTGTGGTGATCCACATCCACTCCCGCCTTAAATGCAAATCCCCTGTCCTTTTCAACGCAGGGGCCGTTACAGCACCCTCCGGCGCAGGCATGAAACTCGATAAAGCAGTTATGTACATAATCCTTTTTTATGGCGTGAAGCACCTCTCTTGCGTTGTGAACTCCGTTAATGGAAATCCTCTGCCTGACAACGGAAAGTGGATGGGTTCTGCCTATCTGATGTTCTATAGCCCTTATTACACCGCTGTTTACCGGATACAGCCTGTTGGACATAGGATCCTCATTGTCAAACCCGGACTTTTGCACCGTGTCAATATCTATACCCTCGGATATCATCCAGTCTTTTATCTCATTAAATGTAAGCACAGCATCAACATCACTGCTTTCATCTGAAAGTTCCCTGAAAGATATGCAAGGTGATATATACACAACGATAGTATCTGAGCCAAGCCTGTTTTTAATCATTCTGCCGTGGGCTATCATCGGATTGACGACAGGCGCAAGTTCATTTATCACTTCGGGATAATGCTTTTCTGCCAGTGAAACAAAGGCAGGACAAAAGGTGGTAAGAACATTGTCCATACTTTCATCCTGACTGTATTTAAAATACTCTTCTGATACGAGGGCTGCCGCCTCTCCTACCTCTCTTACCTCCGAAAAGCCGAGAGTTTTTAAAGCACCCACGAAACTTTCATGTTCACAGGTAAGGATACCGCTGTATACAGAATCCACCGATGCGACTACCCTATGCCCGGCAAATAAATGCGACTTTACCTTTTCAAGTTCGCTTATAAAATTAAAGCATCCCTGTGGACAGACATCAATACAGTGTCCACAGGCAATGCAGAAATTAGGCATCAGAACCACCTTCCTGTTGTTGGAATGCAGAGCCTTTACTCCGCATGACCTTATACATTTCTGGCAGTCGTTACATTTTTTGTAATCAATATCAAACAGTTTCAAAGCGCATCTCCCCTTACCTTTTAAAACCGGTAGATATCCTCTTGCGTAATAAGCATATCCACCCTCTGATCGTATTCGTCATTATATATTTTTTCCGTCACCTGACAACAGTAGGCTATGGCAATTTTAATAAAGCCGGGATATTTTTTTAAAAACCTGTCATAATATCCCTTTCCGTATCCCAGCCTATACCCTCTCAAATCAAAACCAACACCGGGAATAACAATAAGTCCTCCCTCAGGCAATTTGCGATATCCTTTGGAAGGTACTGGTACACCGAATTCCCCTTTTTCAAGCGCCGTTCCTTCTTCGTAAAGATAAAAATCCATCTCCCCATCTTTGGTGACAGGAAGATAGATGTTTTTCCCGGATTTAAATGCCTCTTTGATTATGCCATCCGTCCTTACTTCATTTTTTATCGAAGCATAAACATAGATATCCTTCGCATTTTTAAATTCATCCGTAGAGATAAGTTTCCGGCATATTTTTTCCGAGGCTTTAGCAGAAAGAGCTTTATCAAAGGACTCTCTTTTTTGCATCAGTTCTTTTCTCTGCGACTGTTTATCCATATTACTTTCCGAACTTCTTTTTCCTGTGCTGCTCGCCAAGGTTTACTACACTTCCGTCCGCCTGAACCACATCTATGTTGTTCATCTGGCTCTGGATGGACGCCCTTATGTTCATTATATATTCCTGACGAAGTAATTTCTGTTCCTGGAGTTCATCTTCGCCGAGTCCCTCAGCCTTGGATTTTCTGTATAATTCATTAATTCTGTTTATTTTTTCTTCGTTCATGTTTCCTCACACCTTACAGATTTTTGTGGTCAATCTTTTCAAGATCTTCGGCCGACAAATGCCCTTCCATTGTTTTGGCAATGTAATCTTCTATGTTAAAGAGATTATCTCTTCTGCCGGCAAAAAGAGTACCGACACTTTCTCCCGCAACAATACGGCTGATTATTGAAACATCCTCTCCGTTTGCTATAACCATATCAGCTCCTGCCATGGTGGCAATTCTTGCCGCGGAAAGTTTAGCACTCATACCTCCCGTACCCACATTGGACGAGCTTGTATCCTTTGCCATTTTTCCGAGTTCTTCCGTAACCTCCGGAATATAGGTAATAAGCTTTGCATCCTTGTTTACATTCGGGTCATCGGTATAAAGTCCGTCTATATCAGAAAGCAGGATTAACAGATCCCCTTCCGTAAGCGAAGTAACAAGTGCCGAGAGGGAATCGTTATCTCCGAAATGTATCTCGTATGTAGATACGGTATCATTTTCATTTACGACAGGAATAATACCCATGGAAAAAAGCTCTTCAAAGGTGTTTTTTGCATTCTCCCTTGCCGCAGGATTAAGAATGGTATACTTTGTCATAAGTATCTGACCTGTGATCTGATTATATTCGGCAAAAATTTTCTGATATGTCATCATCAGTCTGGCCTGTCCTATTGAAGCACAGGCCTGCATACGGCATACCGAATCCGGTCTTTCTTTCATCCCCAGGGCGTTTCTTCCTACAGCAATTGCTCCGGATGAGACAAGGGCAACATCCTTTCCTCTGTTTTTTAAATCCACAAGCTCTCTTATAAGTTTTTCAACCTTTGAAAGGTTGAGTTTACCGGTCTCTTTGTGCATCAGAGATGATGAACCGATTTTGATAATTATTCTTTTTTTGTTTTTTAATTTTTCTCTTAATGTTTTCTCTTCCATAAGATGATATTTTATCACAATTTTTCCCTGATTAAAAGAAGATAGCCGTATTCAGGTAAAATATGATAGATTCCGGGCTCATCATAGTCATCCAATGCTCCAAGCGCATAGTAATAGGTCTCATTAAGTGACTGGTCTAAATAAACTATTTCAAAACCGTCTTCACATTCATAATCATATACTTCTGCACTTCTGTTTACCATACAGACAAGGCAGTATTTTTCATTTTCCCTGCTAAATCCAAAAACCCCGTTTTCGGCTTCAATTATTTTATAATCCGTCCCGTAAAATGCTTCCCTGTGAGATTTTCTAAAATTACCGAGCTGGGTATACCAGCTTAAAAGGTCTTTGTTTTCCCGTCCCCATGGGTAGGTCCTTCTGTTAAAAGGATCTTCAAATCCTTCCATTCCCACTTCATCCGCATAATATATACAGGGCACTCCCGGAAGCATCATCTGCAAAAGAGAGGCAAGTTTTAAAAGACAGATACCTTTTTTAAGTTCTTCAAAGGTAAGCTGCTGGAAAGCCTTGTCCTCACGGGATGACAGCCCCAGATTTTCCGCAGCAAGAGCGGTGAGTATACGCATTGAATCATGTGTGCCCAAAGGATTCATTAAAGCATCAAGAACCTCCGGCGGATAGTTTGAAACTATCTCATCAGTTACTGTTGCAAGAGCAAAAGAATTCCTGTTTCTTATAAAATCAATAATCCCGTTTTTCCATGGATAATTCATCACGGAATCAAGTTCACTGCCCCAGAAATACTCTCTTCTTGCGCTATATGCCACCTTATTGGAAGCATCTTCCCATACCTCTCCCAAGACAACAGCATCGTTTTTTTCGGTTTTGGCCGCACTGCTAAGCATCTTAACCAGATTGTCCGGTATCTCATCCACAACATCAAGCCTCCAGCCTCTCGCCCCGAGCCTTATATATTTTCTAATAATACCGTCCTCGCCAAACAGATAGCTGCTGTGTTTTTCGCACTGTTTATTTACTGTCGGGAGAGTTCCTATCCCCCACCAGCTGCCATACTCATCAGGCCACTTTGAAAAATAATACCAGTCGTAATACTCCGAATCCTTCGATTGATAGGCTCCTACGCTGTCATAGGTATTATAGGCATTAAAATATTTGCTGTCTGAGCCCGTATGATTAAATACACCGTCTAAAATCACGGAAATTCCTCTTTCTTTGGCCGCAGCGCAAAGATTTTTAAAATCCTCCTCAGTCCCAAACATTGCATCAATTTTTTCATAGTCACCCGTATCATATTTATGGGAGGAATAAGCCTCAAATATGGGAGAAAGATAAAGGCAGGTAACGCCAAGTGCTTCAAAATACTCCAGTTTTTCCATAATACCTTCCAAGGTACCTCCGAAAAAATCATTGTTTAATATCTCCCTGTGGATATCCGCCTGCCATATCGGCTGAGCATCCCATTTGTCCCTGAGTATGACGGCTCGTTTTCTTTGATTGTCAAAGTCTTCTCCGAAACCTTTTATGTCGTATCTCGATTTTATCCGGTCATTTTCAACTGCCTTTTTGGTATATTCAAGTTCTTTATTGTTCTCTCCCCTGTAAAATCTGTCTACAAAAACATGGTAAAAAAGACCTCCATACAAAAACTGCGGCGGCTCATACTCTCTTTCATAAACGGTGAGCTGGAAAAATCCGGCATTATCAGAGTCGAGATAAACAAAGGGGCCTCTTTTATTTGTAAACTGTATCCAATGATGTTTGTAAACTTCAATATAGAAAAAATACAGTCCGACAACAGATGTATCTATATCTGCCGCATACACATCACATCCGTTTTCGAGTCCTTTCCATTCCATGAAAATACAGCTGAAATCCTCGCAAATATCATTTCTAAAATATAGTTTTGCATCTAAAGCAGCCTCTGCCCTTGAAATAACTATTTCAACGGCAAAGGCCTCTCCTCTTTTAACACTTCCTCTTTTTTCCCCGATACTGCGCCCGTCAGTATAAAGCCTATATCGGTTTGATTTTCCAGATTTCATTTGCATATTCTTTTATTGCCCTGTCGGATGTAAAAGCTGCGGCTCCCGCAATATTTACAAGTGACTTTTCGTTCCAGGATTTTCTGCTCATATAGTCTTCCGTCATATTCCGATATGTCCTGATATAGTCAGAGTAATCGGCCAACGCCATATAAGGATCTGCTTCTTTGCCGTCTCCAAATAAAAGGTATCTGTAAATATGTGAAAAATTATTTCCTCCGATTTCACCGTTAAGTAAATCAAGCGCTCCTTTAAGCATCTCATTTTCCTGATAGAATTTATAAGGATTGTATCCGTTTCTTAAGGTTTCATTTACATCATCCTCATTCATACCGAAAATATAAATATTGTCCCTGCCGACTTTCTCCGCCATCTCAACATTTGCTCCGTCAAGAGTACCTATGGTCACAGCTCCGTTTATCATCAGTTTCATATTTCCGGTACCGGAGGCCTCCTTGCCTGCCAGAGATATCTGCTCTGATATATCTGCCGCGGGCATGATTTTTTCGGCAACGCTTACCGAGTAATTTTCCATAAACACAATCTTTATCTTTTCGGAAATTCTGGGGTCTTTGTCAATTTCCTCGCCAAGAGAAACTATAAGCTTTATTATCTGCTTTGCCATATCATATCCGGCAGCTGCCTTTGCTCCGAAAATAAAGGTCTGAGGTATAAATTCCGCCTCGGGATTATTTTTTATAGTATTATAAAATGTCAGTATTTTAATGACATTTAACAGCTGCCTTTTATATTCATGAAGCCTTTTGACCTGTACATCAAAAATTGATGTAGGATCAATACTTACCCCTGTACTTTTGTATATATAGGATGCGAGATTCTTTTTGTTTTCAAGTTTTATCTCTCCTAGTCTGTGCAGTACCCCTTCGTCTTTTACAAACCTGCCAAAGTCACGCAGTTTGTCTCCGTCTTTTTTATATCCCGTACCTATACACTCATCAATAAGCGAGGTAAGAAGGGGGTTGGACTGACACAGCCATCTCCTGTATGCAATACCGTTTGTTACATTGGTAAACTTACCGGGCTCATCCTCGTAAAAATCTTTAAATACCCTGTTTTTCAGTATTTCAGAATGCATTGCCGACACGCCGTTTACCTTATGGGAGCCGATAACCGAAAGATTTGCCATCCTTACCGAGTCATAGGAAATGACCGACATTCTCTCACATCTCCCCCAATCATCCGGGAATTTATTCCAGATATGCTCACAGAACCTCCTGTTAATCTCCTGCATTATCTGATGTATTCTCGGAAGGAGCCTCTGAATCAGTTCCTCAGGCCACACCTCAAGAGCTTCGGCAAGTACAGTGTGATTCGTATATGATACGCTGTTTCTTACAATCTCAAACGCCTCATCCCACTCATAATCGTAGATATCCATAAATATCCTCATAAGCTCCGGAATTATCATGGCCGGATGGGTGTCATTTATATGTATTGCAACCTTATCGGCAAAATTAGAAAGAGAGTCATAGTGATCGAGATGACTTTTTATCATATCCTGAGCAGAAGCCGACACAAGCAGATACTGCTGCTGGAGCCTTAATGATTTGCCTTCCATGGTATAGTCCGCCGGATAAAGTACCTTGCCTATCACATCCGCATTTATACCCTTTTGCATTGCCGTAAGATAATTACCGCTTGCAAAGGAATTCATATCAAATTTGGTTACTGCCCTCGGCCGCCATGTCCTGAGTATGCTGATACCTTTGGATTTGGCTCCGGAAATACAGATGTCATAAGGTACTGCGTCAACGGAATCATAGTTGACAAGTTCCACCTTTAGTCCGTCTTCAGTCCATTTTTCCTGCAGCTGTCCTCCGAATTTAACCTGAAAAACCCTGTCAGTTCTCGGGTTGAGCCAGACCTCTCCGCTTTTCAGCCACATATCGGGCAGTTCAACCTGCCAGCCTTCAACTATCTTCTGTCTGAAAAGTCCGTACTCGTATCTGAGACAGTATCCCATTGCGGGATAGTCAAGTGAAGCCAAAGAATCCATAAAACAGGCAGCAAGTCTGCCAAGTCCTCCGTTTCCAAGGCCCGCATCTTCTTCCCTTCTGTATATATCCTCAATACTTCTTCCGAATCTTTTAAATACTCTTTCGTACCCTTCCATAAGTCCGAGATTGTAAAGATTGTTTTTAAGCGACCTGCCAAGGAGAAATTCCATACAAAGATAATAAACCCTTTTTTTCTTACCCGTATGTACCTCATGAGCCGCAGCCTGCCTCATTTCAAGCATTTCATCATTTATAATGACAGAAACGGCCTGATAAAGCTGCTCGTCTGATGCGTTGTCAATATCAACGGAATAGAGCTTTGCAAGCGCCTTTTTTATCTTTGTTTCTATTTCCTTATCATTTGTTTTTCTAAGCAATGGTTTGCCCCCTTTTATCCCAAAAGTTCATCATACATCTTCGCATATACACCGGCTGATTTCTTCCAGCTGAAATCAAGACCCATAATATATTTGACAAGAGCCTGCCACTGGCGTTTTTTATCATAGAGTTTTAAACCTCTGATAATTGCATCATATAAATCAGCCTGGTCTTTTGTGGCAAATGTAAAACCGTTTCCCTCTCCTGTAGAGCAGTCCTTTATCGTATCCTTAAGTCCCCCCGTCTCTCTTACTACCGGCACTGTTCCATACTTGCAGGCAATCATCTGTGAAAGTCCGCAGGGTTCCGACATTGACGGCATAAGAAACATATCCGCTCCGGCATATACTTCGTGCGAGAGTTTGGTATCAAACCTTATATGGGCTGCCACCCTGCCCTGATATCTCCATGCCAGCCATTTAAAGAAGTCCTCGTAGTATTTGTCTCCGGTACCGAGCACAACAAACTGTACCCGTTTTTCCATTACACCGCCTATGCACTGTCTGATAAGTTCAACACCCTTCATATCCACAAGCCTTGATACAAGGGCTATAACTGTAGCATCAGGGTCCTTTTCAAGACCGGAAATCTCCTGAAGATGTTCCTTACAAAGCGCTTTCCCTTTTAAATCATCAGCAGAATACTTCGCTGTTATAAATTCGTCTTTTTCAGGATCGTAAAAAGAAGTATTTATACCGTTTAATATACCCCTTATTTTGAAAGAATTCTTTCTTATTATCTCATCGAGACCATAAGAAAATTCAGGGCTCTGAAGCTCTTTCGCATAAGTCTCGCTTACGGTATTTACAATGCTGCTTGTCTCAATGGCTCCCTTTAAAAGATTTATGCAACCGTTAAATTCCAGTGCATCTCCGGCCTCAGGCGGCAGTCCGAAAAGGTCTCCCATAATTTCAAGGCCGTACTGCCCCTGATAGGCAATATTATGAATGGTAAATACGCTCTTAAACGAATAGTGGAACTCATAGTAGTTATAAACCGGCACAAGAGCGCTCTGCCAATCGTTGGCATGGACAATATCGGGATAAAAGTCTATTTCGCTCATCATCTGCATAATTGCTCTCGAAAAATAAGCGAATCTTTCGCCATCATCATAAAACCCGTAAAGGCCGCCTCGCCTGAAGTAGAATTCATTGTCTATAAAATAATAAGTTACCCCCTCTTTTTTAAGTTCAAACAATCCACAATACTGATGCCTCCACGAAAGATTTACATAAAAGTATTTTATAAACTTCATCTTTTTTCGCCATTCGTCTGATACCTGGTCATACAAAGGCACCACAACCCTGACATCATACTTTCTTTTTTTGGCCAGAGCTACCGGCAGAGACCCCATCACCTCTCCAAGTCCTCCGCTGCCCGAAAAAGGCGCCGCCTCAGAAGCACAGAAAAGTATTGATTTTTTAATTTTTTTTGTCTCTTTTTCTTTTGTCTCTTTCTCTTTTGTCTTCTTAGTCACTTACCTATCCTCCGAAAATTTATACCTGTTCGCCGTATGCTATGAAAAATGGATGGGTTTCGCACCCGAGGAGCTTTCTTCCCTTTGTTATTACCGCCCGTTTTTCGGTAACAACATAGTCAATATCAGCCTTTGGCGCAACAATTGTCTTTTTAAGAAGAATACTGTTTTTGACCACGGCTCCTTCTCCAACGGTCACTCCCCTTGATATAATGCTGTTAATTACCGTACCATTTATATTGCAGCCGTCTGCAATAATCGAATTAACGACCTTTGCATTCGAGCCGTATTTTGTAGGTACAGAGCCTCTTATCCTTGTAACTATGGGCATATCCGGATTTTCCAGTAAAGCCTTCCTTTTTTTATCATCGAGAAGCCACATATTCGTTCTGTAATATCCGTACAAAGAATCTATGCCTGCTATAAAACCTTTATATTCAAAAGCCTTCACCTTAAGTTTCGGCATATACAAAGGTATAAGTTCCTTTGAAAAGCTCTTAAAATTCTGTTGCTGAGCATCTCTTAACATATCAACCAGAAGTTCTCTTTTCATTATCCAGACATTCATACCGAAATTCATCATTCCGAAAAGCTCGTTCGTAACCCTTATTCCGGTCACATTATGCTCGCTGTCTTCTTCAATTATGTGACTGTATCTGTTTATAGAGTAATCAAAATTATGTTTGGTATACATCACAGTAATATCGGCTCCGCTTTTCTCATGATACTCCAAAGCTTCTTTAAAAGGGAATGTAGCCACAAGGTCGCAGTCACTCATAAGCACATAGTCCGCCCTCGACTGCTGTATGTATTTAACGGAATTGTATAAGGCTTCGAGTCTGTTGGTATATAATGGACCCGAGCCTGCTTCAAAATACGGTGCAAGAAAGGTCACGCCTCCGTTGTTTCTGTTCAAATCCCAGTCCTTGCCGCTGCCCACATAGCTCATAAGTGACCTGTATTTGGTCCTCGTGATTATACCCACATCTTCAATACCGGCATTAACCATACCCGAAAGAGTAAAATCTATAAGTCTGTACCTTGCGCCAAAGGGCACCGATGCTATTGTCCTGAGTTTTGTAAGTTCAGGTATATTATGATCGTGAATATTCGAAAAACATATTCCCACAGTTGTCATAGCCTACACCTCCTCCCCGTCAGAAATAATGCTTCCTGCTTCTACCGTATGTCCGGCTTTAACCACAGCAGAGTTTCCAAGTACGGTAAGCCTGCTTTTCTTATTATTCTTTTCCATGCCCACAACGGCATCTTTTCCGATAATCACATCAGCATCCGTCATTACATAGTTAACGATTGCCTTTTTACCTATATGAGTGTTCGGCATAATTACGCTGTCTTTTATAACAGCTCCCTTTTCAACCACAACACCTGCGAAAAGAACCGAATTTTCCACATACCCGTTTACCTCACATCCTTCGGCTATTATCGTATTTTTAATTGCTGCGTCCATTCCCACATAATGAGGTTTTTTAAATGTATGCCTGTAATATATCTTCCAATCATCATTGTCTATATCAAGGGCAGGGTCATCTCCGAGCATATCCATATTGGCCTCCCAGAGCGAAGAAAGAGTTCCGACATCTTTCCAGTATCCTTCAAAGTCATATGCATACATCTTCTTTCCGTCGGAAAGCATTCTCGGTATTACATTTTTGCCAAAATCCTTATCCGAATTTTCATCTGCCTCATCCATTTCCAGATATTCTTTTAAAACCTTATAGGTAAAAATATAAATTCCCATTGAAGCCTTCGTGCTTTTCGGCTCTTTTGGTTTTTCCTCAAATTCCGTTATGCGGTTTTTCTTATCGGTATTCATAATACCGAATCTTGATGCCTCCTTAAGACTTACATTTAAAACCGCAATGGTACAGTCAGCCTTATTGTCCCTGTGGAACTGAAGCATCTTGTTGTAATCCATTGTATAAATATGATCACCTGACAGTATCAGTACATATTCCGGATTGTAATTTTCAAGGAAATTAATATTCTGATATATGGCATTTGCCGTACCCTTGTACCAGTCGCTCCCTCTCGTCCTCTGGTATGGTGGCAGAACATGGGCACCTCCGTAGTTTCTGTCCAGGTCCCACGGCTGTCCGGTACCTATATAATCATTTAGTACAAGGGGCTGATACTGGGTAAGAACACCCACAGTATCTATCCCCGAATTGACACAGTTAGACAGCGGAAAATCAATGATTCTGTATTTGCCACCAAAATATACTGCCGGTTTTGCTATTGTATTAGTCAAAGGCACCAGCCTTGAACCCTGTCCTCCCGCAAGAAGCATTGCAACGCATTTTTTTCCTATTGCCATAAAATCACCTCCATCCTTACTCAAGCACCAGAGCGGTAAGGCCCGGTAAGTCCAGTTCCGCATGCTGCGGCAGATCGCAGCACGCTCCGTCAACAGTTTCCAATTTTTTTACAGCTAATTCTGCGCTTCCGCCGTACTCGGCTGCATTTGAATCAAATACAACCCTGTACGTTTTTTTCTCCGGCAGCCCAATCCAGTAATTTTCCCATTTTACCGGAGAAAAATTGATAATAAATATGAGTTCTTTCCCCTTTTTATTGATTCTTCTGTAACTTATTACATTTCTGTCGGCATCATCAGCATTAATCCACTTAAAGCCTTCCCAGCCGTCATCTATCTCCCACATCTGGGAATGCTTTAAGTAAAAATTATTTGCCGCTCTCACATATTCAAGAGTCTGTCTGTGCTTTTCGTATTCGAGCAGCACCCAGTCGAGCTGTTCATAAAACCGCCACTCTATAAACTGTCCAAACTCCTGCCCCATAAACATTATTTTTTTACCCGGACTTGAGAGCATAAACATGATAAACGCCCTAAGTCCGCTGAATTTTTCATCATAATCTCCCGGCATCTTATCCAAAAGAGATTTTTTGCCGTGCACCACCTCATCATGAGATATGGGAAGAATAAAATTCTCGGCAAAAGCATATACAAGAGGAAAGGTAAGCTTGTTGTGGCATCCTTTTCTGTATACGGGATCTGTACCAATATAACTTAAGGAATCGTTCATCCATCCCATATTCCACTTGTAATGAAAGCCAAGCCCTCCTTTTTCCGGCGGCATGGTTACCATAGGCCATGCGGTTGACTCTTCGGCTATCATTACGGCTCCCGGCACATTAACGCCTACCGCATGATTAAGTTTCTGTAAAAACGCCCTTGCCTGTATATTTTCCGTGCCCCCGTTTTCATTCGGCCGCCACTGTCCTTCTTCCCTGTCATAATCCAGATAAAGCATGGCCGCCACGGCATCAACCCTGAGACCGTCTATATGATATTCTTTCAAAAACATCATTGCGCTCGACACGAGAAATGACTGTACCTCTCCCTTTCCAAAGTCAAAGCACCGGGTACCCCAGCCTTTATGTTCCATCTTAAGAGGATCGCTGTCCTCGTACAGATAACTTCCGTCAAACTCAATAAGTCCGAAATCATCCTTCGGGAAGTGAGCCGGTACCCAGTCAAGCAGTACTCCCACGCCTGCTTTATGAGCCTTGTCAACAAAATATTTAAAGCCGTCAGGACTGCCGTATCTGCTGGTTATGGCAAAATATCCGGTAACCTGATATCCCCATGAGCCGACGAAAGGATATTCCGTAACCGGCATTATTTCTATATGAGTATATCCGAGGCTTTTAACATAAGGTATGAGCTCGTCTGCCAGCTTCCTGTAATCAAAAACATTGCCGTCCTCATATCTTTTCCATGAACCTATATGAACTTCGTAGATATTTACGGGATGGTCGTAAGAAATCATCTCCCCTCTTTTTTTCAGCCAGCCGGCGTCTCCCCATTTATATCCGTCGTCTATGAAATAGACCTTTGATGCCGACGCGCCGTCTGTCTCAGAAAAAAAAGCATACGGATCGGCTTTAAAAACTATTCTGCCGTCTGCATGCTCAATCGCAAATTTATAGAGCGAAAATTTCTCAAGAGCCGGCACAAAAATCTCCCATATACCGTCTTTAGCGGTCATGTAATCCTTTTCGATATTCCAACCGTTAAAATCACCAACAAGCCTGACGCTTTTTGCAGCGGGAGCAAATACCCTGAACCTGACTCCATCACTGCCACCCTCTTTATCTTTATGAGCGCCGAAAAACCTGTAGCTTTCGTAATTTTCGCCTTCATGAAAAAGCCTTACGACTTCTTTTTCATCCAATAACCCAATTTCCATAATGTATCCCCTTTGCAAGTAAAAAGCAAAAAACATAAGTCTTCTAAAATATTATACACTGCGTAGTGAATTGTCACAACACAAAATTTTATGGAAACCGAAAAACAAAATTTCAAAATTTAATTCCACCGCCCGCTTATGCGGTGGGATTAACCACTGCATAAGTAGAGTTTAATCTTTCATACTTTCAT
>CAJOOU010000038.1 GCA_905236735.1 uncultured Eubacterium sp.
AGGAAAAAGTTTTTTCCTGCATTTACATTGTTAACACTTGGAGTGATACTGATTATCCCTGCTTTTTTACTTGCGAGGACATCAATGTGGAGAACATTTGCACTTGGCTTTACGATATCCGGGGTTTTGGCTTTTTGTTCCGGAATTTATTGCTATATAAAAAAAAGAGGTCATCATTTATAGTAATTCAGATGGAACGCAATTAAGTGGAAGCGGTTTTTGAAAAATAAATAATTGAGGTAGGGGATATGGTCATATTATTTGATTGTAAGGTTATAGCTATTTGTATTATTTTGTATTTAATAATGGCGTTTTGCTTAAGAAAGAAGGGGCTAATTTTTTTAGGAGTGTACACGCTTTTCTATATCTATATGGTGCAGGTAATAAGAATAACGCAGTTCCCGATTTATAATACAGAGTTTGAAAGGGAACTGATTGGACAAGTAGCAATAGGGAACGGGATAAATCTTATTCCCTTTGCTAATACATTGGATATAACAAGTGTACTTAATGTGATTATGTTTATTCCGTTTGGGACTTTGGTTCCTTTATTATGCAGAAGAAGGTGGCCTGTATATATATTTTTAGGAATGTTTTTCAGTGTTCTGTTAGAAGGGCTACAGTTAATAGTAGCCCTTCTGGTGGGATATACCTTCAGGGTAGTGGATGTAAACGACATTATATTTAATACTTTAGGTGTAGTTATTGGATACATAATTTTTTCAATAATGATAAGGATAATAAAAAAGATTTGTAAAGATCCGGAAAGTCTAGGTTGTGACCGGAAAGAGGGGGTAATAATACAGATATTTGTTTGTGTAGCATTTCACTTGACTGGGATGTAATATCGTAGTATTCTAAACGCAGTTACATATTTACAATGACTCTTATTCAGAGTGACGGAGATACAAAGGATCAGTGAAGTCACGGCAACCCCTTTTAGGAAGGTGCCAACCTGAGCGAGATATTATCGAACAATGAGAGGATTTGGAAAAGATTTCTCAAGTCCGATTATATAATCGGACTACTTTTTTTATAAAGGAGGCAATATGGAGAAGAGATTATTTACATCTGAGTCAGTTACAGAGGGACATCCGGACAAGGTTTGCGATGCCATTTCAGACGCTATACTTGATGCGTGCATGGAAGCTGACCCGATGAGCCGTGTGGCGTGTGAGACTGCAAGTTGTACGGGATTTGTGCTTGTTACGGGAGAAATTACTACAAAGGCCAAACTTGATGTTCCTGCAATAGTAAGAAAGACAGTACTTGATATAGGATATGATGACGGGGCAAAGGGACTTGACGGAAACTCATGCGCAGTAATGGTGGCCCTGGATCAGCAGTCAGCAGACATAGCAATGGGAGTTGACAAAGCTCTTGAGGCAAAGGAAGGCTCTCTTACTGATGACCTTGATACCGGAGCAGGAGATCAGGGTATGATGTTTGGCTATGCGACAAATGAGACGGAGGAGCTTATGCCTTATCCTATAGCCCTTGCCCACAAGCTTTCATACAGACTTACACAGGTGAGAAAGGATGGCACGCTTCCATATCTCAGACCGGACGGAAAAACCCAGGTGTCTGTAGAGTATGATGAAAACGGTAAGCCATCAAGACTTGAAGCTGTGGTGCTTTCCACACAGCATGATGAAGGTGTTTCGCAGGAGCAGATTCACGAAGATATTAAAAAGTATGTCTTTGATGCTGAGCTTCCTAAGGAAATGGTTGATGAAAATACCAAAATATTTATAAATCCAACCGGCCGTTTTGTTATAGGAGGACCGCACGGAGATGCAGGTCTTACAGGAAGAAAGATTATTGTAGATACTTACGGCGGATATGCCCGTCACGGCGGTGGAGCATTTTCGGGAAAAGACTGCACCAAGGTGGACCGTTCAGCTGCTTATGCGGCAAGATATGTGGCAAAGAATATTGTTGCAGCAGGTCTCGCAGACAAATGTGAGATTCAGCTTTCTTATGCTATAGGTGTGGCACAGCCGACATCCGTAATGGTAGATACCTTTGGCACGGGCAGACTTTCGGATGAAAAGATTACAGAGATTGTCAGAGAAAACTTTGACCTGCGCCCGGCCGGTATAATAAAGATGCTGGACCTTCGCAGACCTATTTATTCAAAGACGGCAGCATACGGACATTTCGGCAGAACAGATATTGATCTTCCATGGGAAAAGACTGACAAGGCAGAAGTCTTAAAGAAGTATTTATAAAATTTTGATAAAGAAAGGACGGCTTTATTAACATAAGCCGTCTTTTTTGGTAAAATAAGACTATGAAATTAAAAAACAGACTGATAATATCTTTTTTAATAATGATTTTTGTGCCGCTTATTTTAACTGTTACCATGTTTACGGCGGTAAATACCTATGTTATTGCCTCACTGCAGGAGAGTTATGGCGTGGAGTATGATTCGGCAAAGGACTTTGTACAAAGCTCGCTTTCAGATATCAGTGAATCGGAGGAGGGAATATCCGAGCAGATGTACAGGGAATACCTGGTCGATATGATTATCTGTGTTCTGGTTATTCTCCTCTTTACGGCTCTTATGCTGACTTTTTGGACTTATACAGGTATTGTTACTCCCATAAGGAGGCTTCAGCTGGCGACAAACAATATAAAAGAGGGAAGGCTTAATTTCTCGATAGGACAGGAAGGCGGCAATGATGAAATAGGACTTTTGTGCCAGGATTTTGAAGCCATGAGGGAGCGCCTTAAGGCAAATGCCGATGATAAACTCAGGCAGGATAAGGCAAACAGGGAGCTTATAAGGAATATTTCCCATGATTTAAAGACGCCCATTACTTCCATAAAAGGATATGTGGAAGGGATAATGGATGGAGTGGCCGATACTCCCGAAAAACAGGAAAAGTATCTTAGGATAATATATAATAAGGCAAATGAAATGGATTCGCTTATAAACGAGCTTACTGTTTATTCGCAGCTCGATACAAATGAGATACCATATAATTGTCAGGTATTAAATGTAAGAGACTGTTTTGACGATTGCGCGGAAGAGATAAGCATGGATTTGTCGGAGAAAAACATTTCATTTGTATATGAGAATTTCTGTGATAAAGATGACAGGATAAAAGCAGACTCGGAGCAGCTGATGAGGGTGATAGAAAACATTGTCTCAAACAGCGTAAAATATATGGGGAAAGATACCGGAGGAAGTATCCGCCTTACCTTAAAGGATGTGGATAATTATATTCAGATTGAGATAGAAGATAACGGAGCAGGTATAGCAAAGGAGGATATCCCTTATATATTCGACAGATTCTTCAGGACAGACTCGTCGAGAGGCACAAGGGCAGGAGGCAGTGGAATAGGACTGTCCATCGTTAAAAAGGTTGTGGAAGACCATGGCGGAAAAGTGTGGGCGACCAGCGAAATCGGTATAGGAACCTGTATGTTTATTATCCTTAAGAAATATGAGGAGGGAGAAGATGAGTAAGATTCTTATTGTCGAAGATGAGGCAGAAATTGCTGAGCTTGAAAAGGATTATCTCGAACTTTCCGGGTTTGAGGTGGAGATAGAAAATGACGGAGAAAAGGGGCTTGAGAGGGCTCTTTCGGAGGACTATGATTTGTATATCCTCGACCTTATGCTTCCGGGTGCAGACGGATTTGAAATATGCACCAAGGTAAGGGAGAAAAAAGATGTACCTATTTTAATGGTATCGGCCAAAAAGGACGATATTGACAAGATAAGGGGCCTGGGGCTTGGCGCAGATGATTATATTACCAAGCCGTTTTCTCCGAGTGAACTTGTCGCAAGGGTAAAAGCTCATTTGTCAAGATACGAGAGGATATCCGGAAGGGAAGAGAAAAATGACATCATAGATATACACGGGCTCAGGATAGACAAGACGGCCAGAAGAGTGTGGGTAAATGATGATGAAAAGATGCTTACTACAAAGGAATTTGATTTGCTTACTTTTTTGGCAGAGCATCCTAACAGGGTGTTTACCAAAGAAGAACTTTTCAGCCGTATATGGGAGATGGAACTTGTGGGAGATATTGCCACGGTTACCGTCCATATCAAAAAGATAAGGGAAAAAATTGAACCCAATAAGTCAAAGCCTCAGTACATAGAAACCATATGGGGCGTGGGCTACCGTTTTAAGGTATAAATCAGATGAAAAGTACAGGGGCGGCTATATGCCGTCCCTTATTTCTACAATAACATCGGCACCCTTAAAAAGCGAGGCGTCGTGAGTTACCATTATTATGGTTTTCCCCTCTTTGTTGAGTTTGTGGAGAATCTGCATAACCATTTTTGCATTTTCGCTGTCGAGTGAGCCGGTGGGTTCATCTGCAAGTATAACAGAGTTTTTCTTGACAAGGAGTCTGGCGAGGGCTACTCTCTGCTGCTCGCCGCCGGATAGTTTATAGACTTTGGTGTTTAGCTTGTCTGAAAGACCTACGGTCTTAAGAGCCTCTTCGATAGAGGTCTCGCTCCTGCCGCTTTTTTGTATCATAGAGAGGTTTTCTTTTACGGTCTTATTTTCCACAAGGGCAAAATTCTGAAACAAAAACCCAACAGTATCCCTGTAAAACAGCCTTTTGGAAGTTTTGTTTATATCGGTATCACCGTATAATATTTCTCCTTTATCAGGTTTTTCTATTCCTCCGAGCATATATAAAAGCGTGGTTTTGCCGCAACCGCTTGGGCCGCTTATTATGGTAAATGTACCTTCTTCTATACCGAGGTAATAATCATCAAAAACCGTTTTGTCGTCAAATTTTTTGGATACATTGTTAATTAATATCATAAACATCCGCCTTTCAATATTTTTCCGATACTTAAAGTTTCCATGTGAAGGTTAAATATCAGGTGTATTACCAGTTCGGCTGCTATAAGGCACGCGGCGCAAAGAGCGCTGTAAAGCGGCGAAAAAGCATTGCTAAAATACCCGGTTACGGAAACAATGAGTGCGGTTAAAATGTCAGGAACCAAAAATCCTGCCAGCATTCTCATATTTCTCTGTATATAGGAATAACCCAGCACTTTTTTCAGGGCATATGAAATGCCGAAAACCCTGTGTTCCATTATGGAAATGTTTAAAAGGGTTACCAGACAAAGAACTGTTACCATAATGCAAAGACTGCTTAAAAATCTGACCAGTCGCAGAATAAAGCTTCTTTGATATGTATACCTTTCGCCGACATTTGTTGCCACTATCTTAAGACCGGCCTCATTAAGCGCGTATTTATCCGAAAAATTTACCAGTGCATTTCCGGAAATCTTAAAGAGAGTCGAATGTCCTTCTATTGTATTGCCGGGGATTATTGCGGCATCATCTTTGCAGTAAATGATGACGGGATTTGCGGCGGTATCAAATCCTGCTCCGGTATCGTTTGAAAAAAACGGCACATTTACCTCTCCTTTGTAGGTGGTAAATGTTATAGCCCGCCCGGCAGTATTTACATAGGCCCCCAAAACATAATCTGTGGCAAGGGAAGCATCTGATGTGCTATCAGGTGATAGTACAGTAATATCCACATTTTCGTCTATGTAGTCTGAAAGTGAGGATATAAGGGGAGAAGCCGCACTGCTCAGCAAAATGCAGCTTCCGCCCCGGTAGGAGACTACCTGCATGGCGGTTATGGGTTCTATATCGTCATTTGCATCATAATATAAGGCATCATAGACTTCGTCCTGCAATAAATAAAGCTCGTTTATGGCATCAGCATCTAAAGATTCAAGGTTATTTTGACTCCTTACAGAAAGATAGTAGCAGTCATTATATACGGCTGCAGTATCATCATTTATACCTCCGCTCCATACGGATTTCAGCTCGGATACATTGGTTGCGAGGGCAAAGAGAGTAAAAGCAAATACCAGAGCCCTAAAGAAATACATCGCTCCGAGAATATCTTTTCTGGCATAATTTGATGCAAAGGCGCTTTTGGCATCATAACTGAAAAAAGACAGATACAAAAGAAGCGATATTAAAATGCCGGCAAAATATAGTCCGCCGGATAAGAGAGGCATATAATCTCCGGATATAAATAAAGATGTAAAGAGACCTGCAGCGAAATATGCGAGTGAGTACCCTACAGCATCCATAATGATTTCTTTAAGTACAATTATCCTTAAATCCTCTCCGAAAATCATACGGAGAGATACTTCCTTTCTTTTGCTGAGAATATATACACCGTTGAACACTATAGGTAGGGCTGCCATTATTCCCCAGACTATAAGGATCATATCTTTTTCCGTAGTTTCGGTATATCTTGGGGAGCCTATGGTAAAACTTTTTGAGAGAGTATTGCAGACATTATCTATGCTATGAGTATCTCCGGAAAAGCATATGCGTCCGGCTGCTATATAGTCCTCATATGTCATTTCATCAATATCTTTAAAGTATACTTTTGTCTCTCCGTTTATGAGAGATTTATAGGTGCGCTCATAAAGCCCTGTTTTTTTCGCAAGGTCTTTTTGGGCATCTTTGTATGTAAAAATATTTACCGTATGTTTAAGTTCGCTTTCTGTTTTTTCATAGATGACAAAGAAGGATATATCCTCGTTATCTGCAGCTTTTTTAACATCAGTGATAAATCTGTCATATTTATCTTCGGACACATCCGCAGTAGAGGATAAAAATGAGGCATAAGCAAAATTTCCCATTTGAATATGAAAGAGCTCACACCTCATTATAAATCCGAAAATAAGTACTAAGAATATGGGGAAAAACTTTATACATCTTTTTACTGTATTTCTATATCCCATTGATTACACGCCTTTTCATAAAAAGTATCAATTTCTTCTCTGTTGGCATCAACAATCTCCTGCTCCTCAGGGTATCGGGCGGTATATCTGTCTTCAAGATACACCTGATGCTGACTGCCGTTATAGGTGAGGATTACGCCTATTTCCTTGGCTTCGTTTGAAAATGGCTTAAGCCATATGATAATGGAATCATTATTATTGGGGTCATCATGATTGCCCTCTTCTTTGGCGTCCTGATTATTTACGATTGCAAGATTACC
>CAJOOU010000039.1 GCA_905236735.1 uncultured Eubacterium sp.
ACTTCCCGGTCTGTCATTAAAGATTATCATTATAAGTGCATCCCTTGGGTCTTTGGCATATAGCCGCGGCATCCCGTATTTGCTAAGCGCTCTTTGGGTTTCTTCCATAGAAAACTCCGCCGCATAACAAATCCTGAGTATTATATCCCTCTGCCTCGTTCTTTTTTCTCCGGAGAGCAATTTATACCCATAACGCTCAGGGATGTCTGCCTTAAGAAAAACCATCTGCTGACTTATTTTTTTCTCGTGAAAAAGTTCTTTGACATACACACTGAAAGCCTCATCTCCCATAACGCTTTCCTTATTATCGGATAGATATTTTTCGAAGTTTGAAATATGTGTTTTTCCTAATACCAGTTCAAGATCATCGGTGTTTTTTTCTGCCATTTTTTCCTCTTTATGTTATAATCAGTATACTCCAATTGAAAGGACCATAAACTTATGAACTCTGCTGATGACTATAAAGTTTTAACCGCCATAAACGAAACCCACGAAGTTTATCTGGTACAAAATATAATAGATAAAAAGATTTATGTCAAAAAGATTTTACATGTTTATGATAGGAAAATCTATGATTTTCTTTTAGAATCTCCGATTTACGGTACTCCCGGAATTATTGAATTATTTGAAGATGCTTCCGGTCTTACCGTAATAGAAGAATATATATCAGGTAAAAGCCTTGATGAAATAATATCTGCCAAATCACTTACAACAGGCTCTGTAAAACACTATCTTCTGCAGCTCTGCCATATTGTTAATACTCTTCACAAAAGCACTCCGCAGATAGTACACAGAGATATAAAACCCTCAAATATTTTAATTGATTCCAGAGATAACATATATTTACTGGATTTTAATGCTGCAAAATTTTATAGCAATTCTTCCGGGAGTGATACCAGACTGCTCGGTACCCATGGTTATGCAGCACCGGAGCAGTATGGATTTGGCTCTTCTTCCGAAAAAACGGATATCTACGGTATTGGTATGGTTCTTAAGGAAATGCTGGCATCATGCTCATCAGACACATCTCAATATGAGCATATTGTTTCAAAATGTACAATGATTAATCCCGATGACAGATATAAAAATATCGATGCACTTATCTTAGAGCTTGAGGGCCGCTCCGGACTACTGTATTGTGACAACGCCAGCTATCCCTTCTATCTTCTCCCGGGATTTCGCAGTAAATCCCCATTCAAAATGCTCATAGCTACCTTGGGGTACGGGCTCCTTATTTATATGGGATTTACTCTTGATATGGGTAATTCAGGAATATCCGGTATTATTGAAAACATATTTATCTGCCTTGCTCTTCTTTCTGTTATACTCTGCAGCTTTAACTACATGAATATACAGAAAATCATGCCCTTATGCCGCCTTAATAATCGCATCATCAGATACCTCGGTATAATTATCCTCGATATACTTTCATTTATTTCTGTTGCTGTAATATACAGTATATTAACTATAGCTGACTAAAGTGCCATGTAAGCATCCTCTGAAACGGGTTCACACCATTCCGTCGAACTCTCCTCTCCCGGTATCTCAAGTGCCAGATGAGAAAACCATTCATCCGGCGCAGCTCCGTGCCAGTGTTTTACATTTGCCGGGATATTAATTACCTTTCCCGGAGTCAGTTCTACCGCGTCCTTGCCTTCTTCCTGATAGTATCCTCTTCCGCCCACACATATAAGCATCTGACCTCCGCCGTTTTTTGCATGATGTATATGCCAGTTGTTTCTACATCCCGGCTCAAATGTCACATTGAAAACAGGCACCTGTTCCGTTGTAAGAGGCGCAAGATAACTCTGTCCCACAAAGAATTCTCCATATGGGTTTTCCTCTCCTACCGGGAAAAATATTGTATTCTGATACTTATCTTTTTCCGTCTTTTCTTCTATCTTCTCATCATATACTTCCTTTGCCAGATTAAATACAGCCCACGCTTTGGGCCACCCCGCATAAAAAGCCACATGAGTGATAATTGCTGCCATTTCTTTTTGTGTAACGCCATGACTTTTGGCGTTCATAATATGATACTTAAGTGAGCTGTCCGTTATACCCTGCGACATTAACGCCACAACCGTTATAATGCATCTGGTTTTGGTATCAATATCTCCATTATTCCAGTTTTCTCCGAAAAGCACATCATCATTGAAGTGTGCAAACTCCGGAGCAAAGCTTCCCAGCTGCTCTCTTCCCGCTGTCTGAACTATTTTTCCACTCATTTTACCGTCCTCCTCTTGTAAATTACAGTCTCCTGTCATCTTTTATGAATCGCTGTATATTTTCCCTACAACAAATCTCGTAAACGGTGCCGCTGCAAACATATTCCAGAAAAAAGCCATCGGAAAATTTTTAAACACCGTTCCAAGCCATATTACAGGAAGGTTATATATACTCTGTTTTGCCAAAATAATATTGAATAGCACAGATGCTACAAGGCTCATGGTAGGGCACATTATTGCCACTGTCCCGGCCTGCCTCATAATCATGCAAAAATAGGGATTATCCTTTTCCGGATTGGTGCGTTTTGCTGCAAATGCAGCGCCAATTCTGTTCCCCCACAGATTAGAGAAAATAAATACAAGTATACCCATGTATAATGCCTCAACAATTGCCGCCTTAATAACTTCATATGTCATAGTTGAAAAGCCGCCACTGTTCAGATTGTACCCCATTTTTATGGCTACATTATATATTTCCATTCCTATAGCCATAGAATACGACATTATTACTCCAAATACAATCCCTTTTGATTTCTTCATCTTAACCTCCTTAAAAGAAAAAAGCGTAATCTGCTAAACAGACTACGCCTTTTGACTTATTTCTGTATGTATTTAATTCACAATCGGAGATTATAATTCATCTTATCGCTTTTGTCAAAGCACAATTTCCGTGGCCGGAAAAAAATCTTTTATAACTGAGTTAAAAACTTTATAATTGCAAAAAACTCTCTAAACATATTATTAGGCAGATATATGGGAGTTGTCTTTGCTGCTATACCGCATACATTTTTTAGTCCCTCTCTTTTTGCAATTAAAAGGGCTCTAAATACATGGAAATTGTTTGTAACTATGCCCACAGTAGCTCCATCAGATATATACTCCATGCTGTTTTTTATATTTTCTGAAGTTGTAAGAGATTCATCCTCCTCTATAATCCGGCTTTCATCAATCCCTTTGTTTTTCATATATTCTGCCATCCCCTGCGCTTCAGGATACGGCTCATTATATCCCTGTCCGCCGGATACTATACATATGGTGTCCGGATTTTTCTCCAGATAATCTATTGCTGCATTTAACCGGTGCTTTAAAACTATACTCGGGCCACTGTCTTTTACCTGCGCTCCAAGTACTATTATATAGTCCAGATTATCCTGACCTTTGTCATCAAATTTGCTTATTATACAGCATTCTGCAAAAATAAAGCAAACTACGCCTGCCAAAACTACTACGGAGCCTATGATTTTAACTGTCTTTGGTATTTTTCCCCAAATGCCAAAAAATCCTGCTGCCGCAATAATCATAAAAATTACAGCGCATCCCATCCACACTATAAAGAATCCTGTACCTGAGCCGCTACCTAAAACAATCAGGCCATATACAAAACATACAGCTGCCAATACAAGCCATATCACCAAAAATAAATATTTTTTCATCAGTCTTTCATTTACAATACTACATTTGCATTCCGCCGCATACCGGAAGAGCCATACCTGTAATATGATCTGCCATATCTGAGCAAAGGAATACCACGCCATCCGTAATATTTCTGGTGGTTCCCATCTTACCATCCGGTATAACATTCTCCTCCATAAACTTCGGATCCTGGTCTCCGCTTGCTATAGATGCATCCATAAGATTTGTACCTACGGTAGGGCCCGGGCAGATAGAATTAACCCTTACTCCTGCCTTTGCATTTTCCACAGCCGCTGTCTGTGTAATTGCATTTATAGCAGCCTTAGATGGTCCATATGCTCCAAATCCCGGTACCATCTTAAGTCCTCCTATTGATGATGTATTTACAATAGCACCTTTTCCCTGTTTTATCATCTGGCGAATCTCATACTTCATGCAAAGGAATACACCTTTGAGGTTAGTATCTATTACCTTATCCCAATCACTTTCCGTAACCTCTGTAAGCGGGCAGAACGGAATGTTTTTTCCATCGGCACCGCAGCCCGCATTATTAAAAGCATAATCAAGTGAGCCAAATGTCTCTACCGTCTTTTCTACTGCCGCTTTTACGCTCTCCTCATTTGCCACATCACACTGGATAAAAATAGCCTCACCACCGGCTTTTTTTATCTCATCTACTGTCTCAAGTCCCGGCGTTTCGCGTCTTGCAGTAACAGCAATCCTGCACCCAAGCTCTGCAAATCTAAGAGCCGTAGCCCTGCCCATTCCTGAGCCTGCTCCCGTTACAAAAAGTACTTTTCCTTTAAATTCTTCGAACATAACCTGTCTCTCCTTATTCCTTTTATGATATACCTTCTCAAAGTATTATTCCGGACTGATATGCGCCATATTGCCCAATCATCCCTTTTCTTCTTACAGTATAATATATCCCCGCATTTTTTCAAAATTCTCATTTTAATATAATGTTATATGCTTAAAGGAATATTGCACATAAAACCGTGACAGTCCTCATGTTTTTCTGTTATATACCATGCCGCCAATGACAAGGCATATGAGTATTATTAATATCACAATTACAGCGATTTTCCGATTTATCATGTTCTTCCCTTAATTATCTGTAAATAAAAATGTTGCATTAGATACTTTCCACTTAACATTTCAACTACTTTCCGACGAACGGTCGCTTTTTTCGATTAACGGTCATTTTCTTTGGCTAAATCAGATACGGTATTTGCTGACATTATAGTATATTCCGTTGTATCAGCTGCTATTCTATGCACTTTTTATACTCCCTAAGCATCTTTTCGAGCTCTTTTATCTCTTCCTTTTTCTTTTCGCCATTACTTTCCATATCCAATAATGCGCACACCAAGGATGATGTAGACGGCTTTACTTCTACCTCTGAAAATTCTTTTGCAAAATATTTTGCAGCAAACTCATCTTCTTTCATTTTTGGCAAA
>CAJOOU010000040.1 GCA_905236735.1 uncultured Eubacterium sp.
ATCATATCTGCGACGGAGTGCGTCGCTATTGAATAGAATGCGTCTTTAATATTCCCATGTTACAAATTTCTTTTTTAAAGCTTCTACTGCTGTATTTAGTCCGGTAACAACCACACCTATAAAAATGATTCCAACTATAGCCTTATTATAGTTGGCATAGGTAAGTGAAACCTTTACATAGTATCCCATTCCGCTCGATGCAGCAATCAGACTTTTCGCAGTGATATACTCACGGAGTTTTTTTACTTTTTCGTTTGCACTTACCGGCATTTTTCCTCTCCTTTCATTTTTTTGCACAGCAAAAACCGGAGGTAATACTTTACCTCCGGTTTACCGGTCAGCGCCTCTGGTCAATGACCTATGTCATTTCTTTTGCTATAAAAACTATAGCATACCTGCGCCTTTATGAATAATCCCTGCTTTTTATCATCAGCGATAAAATATTGTTATATACGATGAGCAATTGCGAAAGCCTGTCTGTTTGCCTGCTGTACTGTTGCTGGAGACTTGCAGTCGCCAAGGATGTAGAACTCATTTGCTGTACCATAGAATGCAAGCGCCTCATCCTTCATAGGCTTCATACCTGCCGATACCACAATGCTGTCCGCTTTTACCGAACCTTCTGTGCCGTCCGCACGCTTATAGCATACTTCTCCTGCCTTTACCTCGGTAACGGCGCATCCGAGAAGGCAGTCACATCCGTGAGCTTCCCAGGCAGCGTCAAACATTTCATGATAGTGAATAAGGGTAGCATCTGCGGCAAGGCGGTCTCTCATCTCGATAACCGTAGCCTTATGACCTTTTTCTGCAAGATGCATTGCTGCCTCACATCCTACCTCTCCTCCGCCGATAACGACAACATTTTCACCGAGCGAATCAGGATTCATAAATGCGTCATTTGCGGAATTAACCTTAACACTGTCGATACCCTTGATAGGCGGAACAAGCGGATTGGCTCCGAGTGCTGCTATAACAACATCATATCCTGCCTTTTCTATCATCTCCGGCGTAGCCTTTGTATTAAGCTTAACCTCTATTCCTTCGCGCTTATCGCACTGGTGGATAAGGTAATTTTTATAATCCTTAAGAGGCCATTTAAACGATACATAATCGGAATGCTTGATTGCTCCTCCGAGCTTATCCGATGCTTCGTATACAGTTACCTTATGTCCTCTCTCATCAAGCCATATTGCACATCTTAATGCTGCCGGACCACCGCCGACGATGGCAACATTTTTCTTCTTTGTTACAGGAAGAATGAGTCTGTCAATCTTATGCTCAAGACCTATAATCGGATTAACCGAACATACCGATACGAACGGATCGTTAGGTCCTCTTCCGTGACACTTGTTACATCTCAGACAAGGTACAAGGTCATCTGCCCTGCCTTCTCTTAAGATATCAAAGTAGTCCGGGTTTGAAATAAATGCTCTTGCCATATATACAAGATCAATTTTTCCGTCTGCAAGCGCTTTCTCACATGAGTCGAGATAATGATATCCGCCAACGCTTCCTATAATCAGTCCCGGAACTCTTTCTTTAATATAAGCCGCTTTCTCAAGGAAAGGCATTTCCTTAAGTTCAAATCCTGTAGGATGAGCATCATCTACATTCTTTGCACGAAGCTGTACTATATCAATGTATTCTTTGGCAGCGTTTAAGAATTCTACGGAATCATCAATGGTAAATCCTCCGTCTTCATCCTCAACCGACCATATTATTTCTACGATAAAGTTCTTTCCTACTTTTTCTCTGACCTTTCTGAGACACTCGAGTGGGAACTTCATTCTGTTTTCCAAAGAACCGCCCAGGTCATCTGTTCTGTGGTTGGTAAGCGGTGAGAAGAACTTGGCCGGAAGGTTCGCTCTGTAACACATATGAATACTAATCATATCGTAGTCAAGTGTCTGGAGAAGACCTGCCTGCTCAGCATAAGATGAGGAAATCTTATCAAGGGTTTCCTTATCGTATTCTTCCGGAGCGTTATGCGGCGGAATAAGCTCAAGCTCAAACTCTCTCATTGGCGGCGGTGCAAGCTCACCCGGTTTTACCGGAGGTGCCTCTACTTCTCTCCACTTCATAAGCGGATAATATGAAGGCGGTCCTACGAAAATACCCATACAGGCAATTGAATCGTAGTAATGTATTGAATCCGCAAGATGCATAAGATAGTTCTGCGAATTGGAATCATATAAATTGTAATCAGGGAAATGTGAAAAATCCGCATCCATGGGAAGCTGCTTGCCTGTGGTAAAGTTATTGATACCCATACATGTAGTAACGGCTGCTCCCTTTGCTTTATTTTCGTAGTGTGCTATAACACTGTCTGCCGGATATGTTTCCGGTCCCTGAAGGAAATGCGGCAGCGAGTTGGCTGCTACAAGACGGTTTTTAAAAACCTTGTTTCTCACCTTGAGCGGTGACAAAAGATGTTTGTATTTTGGACTGCTCATTATATTTACCTCCTAACAATAGTAACACTTCTATATAGTCCCAACAGAAGATATCATACCACAAGTTTGGGGATTTTTCTCACTTATGATATAATATTTTTAAATTCGATAAATTTAGTTAACAAACTTAACATTCTTTAAATATTACGGAGGACATATGGTTAAGGGAAGATATATGGAAGGCGCGGCCAAT
>CAJOOU010000041.1 GCA_905236735.1 uncultured Eubacterium sp.
ACCCTTGCCGAAAGAGGAAATGATGGTGAAACTGCATCATATGAGCTCAGAGTCAAAGACTCCGGCATAGGTATGAGCAGGGAGTTTGCGGAAAAGGTTTTTGATGCATTTGAGAGAGAAAAGACATCGACTGTAAGCGGTATCCAGGGTACGGGACTAGGTATGGCGATAACGAAAAACATAGTTGACCTTATGGGCGGAAATATTATCGTCAATACTGAAAAAGGAAAGGGCACAGAGTTTGTCATATACTTAAGCTTTAAGATATGGCACAAAGGCGAAGGTGAGGACGAGGATAATGCGGAAGATGTAAGTGCTCCGGAAGCTGAGCTTGGCAATATGAGGATACTTTTGGTTGATGACAATGAGATTAACCGGGAGATAGCCACCCTGCTTTTGGAGGAGGAAGGAGCCGAGATAGAAACGGCCTCAAACGGAAGGCTTGCATATGAGGCAGTCAAAAATTCCGAGCCGGGATATTTCGATCTTGTGCTTATGGATGTGCAGATGCCCGAGATGAACGGATATGAAGCGACCAGAGCTATAAGAGCGCTGGAAGATGAAAGACTGTCCAAGGTCATAATTGTGGCTATGACGGCTAATGCCTTTAGTGAGGATGTAAAGGATGCACTTTTGGCCGGGATGGATGCACATCTTTCCAAACCTATAGATATAGACAGGATGAAAGAAGTACTTGGAGAGATAATGGGGAAAAAACATGTATGATATCAGATTAAAACAAATCGAATGCTTTCTGGCGGTGGCAGAGAGTCTCAATATTACCCGTACGGCGGAAAAACTCTACATCAGTAACCAAATAATTCCCGGGCCTTGCCATTAGCCCGGGAATTTCTTTTTATTCAAGATTCAGTTTGTTTTTGATAATGTAGCGGTTTAAAAAGTAGTAAATCAGAACATATAGGATTTCAACGAGCAAAAGCGGCAACATAATTGAACTCAGCAGTTTGCCTGAATCGTAGTCGGGGGAGAATATATATGACCAGAAACCTGTTCCCATAAGTAAAAGGGAAGTTATGGTCTGCTCAAAGATGTATATCACGACAAATGTACCTGCTGCGGCCAGGATATGATGCTTTGAAAAAAGCTGTGCCACGCTCATGCATAAATATATTGAAAGCAGACCTTCCATGATTTCGAAAATAAACAAGGCAATAAAGTATATTATGATGGCAGAGACGCTCATTTCCGTATAATCCGCCATGTCCGTTAATACTTCCGGTAAATAGCTTATGGCCTGACGAAAATCATCATTGTAAGAGAAGATTACAAATGATAAAACCGAAACAAGTCCGCATATTATAACCCAGCTGATATTGGAGAGAAATTTGCCCCAAAATACTGTCATGGTTTTTACCGGCAGGGTATGTGTAAGGTAGCCCTGGTCTTTAAACATTGTCCTGTAGTAGCAGGCGAAAAGATAGATTACGGTAAAGGCGTTGGCTACTACGAGGGAGAGAAAGTATGTTAATGTTATAACTCCCGAAAACAGGTTTGGTGCTGCGCTGTATACTTCGTTAGATGACGAATTAATGATAACAGGGTTATATTCGAGTCTGGCAAGTACTGACAAAAGTAATATAACCAGCTGCAGCGGCAAAAGTATGCGCATAGTGCTTTTAAACTCATATTTCATTATTTTACCTAACATTTGAATACCTCCCTGAAAAGTGCATCTATTGATTTACCTTCGGCGTTTCTGATATCGTCGGCATCTCCGAACAGTCTGACAGTGCCTTCCTGAAGGAAGATAATATGGTCTAAAATCGACTCGATTTCGGAAATGAGATGAGTGGACAAAAGGATAGCCGCTTCGTTGTCGTAGTTGGTGAGTATGGTCCTTAAAATAAAGTCGCGTGAAGCAGGGTCTACCCCGGCGATGGGCTCATCAAGTATATAGAGTTTTGCGCGTCTGCTCATGACCATTACAAGCTGAAGTTTTTCCTTTGTACCCTTGCTCATGTTTTTGAGTCTTTTTTTAGGCTCAATTTCGAGAGCATTAAGCATATCGCAGGCTCTGTTTATGTCGAAATCCTCGTAAAAATCCTTGAAATAATCAAGCATATCTGTGGTTTTCATCCAGTCATCGAAGTATGTACGCTCCGGCAGATAGGAAACAACAGCTTTTGTTTCCGGCCCTACCGGCTTTCCATCTATAAGTATCTGGCCTTTTGTTGGGGTAAGCAGGCCTGTTGCAAGCTTTATAAATGTGGTTTTACCGCTTCCGTTAGGACCCAAAAGTCCGGTTATCTGACCGCTTTTAAGGGAAATGTTTACTTCTCTTAAAGCAGGGAAGGAACCGTAGTTTTTGCAGAGCCCCTGTGACTCAAGTATTACTGACATATCTCGTCCTCCTTTCCGCTTACATCTGTGAGAAGAATTTTGATTTCTTCTTGTGTAAGCCCGAGATGTTCCATGTTTTTAAGAAACTCTTTAGCATAAGCAGCTGCGGTTTGTTTCTTTGCAGTCTCAATCATCTTTTCATCCTCCGTAATATATCTGCCACTTGTCCTGTTTGAAAAAATTAGTCCGGTGCGTTCAAGCTCTGAAAGGGCTTTTTGCATTGTGTTCGGATTAACGGCTGCTTCCGCCGCAAGATCTCTTACAGACGGAATCTTTTCGCCGGGTTTGTAGTTCCCGGAAATAATGTCCAGCCTGACTTTCTCCACCAGCTGGGTATATATGGGTTTACCTGAATTAAGCTCCCATGCCATAGGTTTTCTCCTTTCTAAGTATTATTGTATTAGGTGCGTGGTACAATAGTACAGTAATACAAAATTATTTCGTTGTCAAGCATAAAATATTATTGTATATTTGTTTTATGAGTAATTATTTATTGAAGAGAATATATTTTGATGTACAAAGGAAAGAGCCACCTAAAGAATGGGAAGAATTTTTTGATGTGCAGAAGTTTTCCATGATTACCTTGCAGAGCTGGGATGGGATAGATTTCAGACTTGGATTTAAGGGGCCGGAGGAAAAGGCTGCAGTTCTTTCGGCCATGGAGTTTGAGTCGGACCTTCTTTTTATCAGCAGTTCGCAGGATCATATTAATCTTGCTTTATCTTTGGGAATTGCCGTTTTGGGAGTTGAAGAAGAGGGGCATCTTTCCTGTGGATATGTTATAGAGGATATAAATGCTGCGGATGCGGATTATCTCGATAAAATCTACAGAAGGGGAAAGGGGTTCCCATGAACTGTAGCAGAGACTAAAAGATGCATTATAAGAGAAGAAACGGCAGATGACTTAGGCAGCCTCTATAAAATATATGAAAAGCCGGACATAGCATCATCTGTAGAGGCGCTTTATGAGAGGGATAAAGAAGAGGAATATCTGAGGGACTATATAAGGCATATGTATGGGTTTTTTGAGTATGGAATGTGGGTGATAGTACTTAAGGAAACTTCTGAAATAATAGGCAGGATAGGGTTTGACAACAGGCAGGTCGATGGGGAGGTTGTGCCGGAGATGGGTTATGTGATTGACCCGGCGTATCAAAACACGGGAATAGGATATGAGTGTGGCATGGCGGCTCTTTTATATATGAAGGAGAGTCTGGGGATAGAGCATATAAATTGTCTGATGCCTAAAGACAATTTTCGTAGCGAAATGTTGGCTAAAAAGCTTGGATTTGAATATAAAACTACGATAAATAACTATAAAATGTATGAAATTTTTACACAATTTATTTGACAATAAAGCTTGCAGTTTAGTATAATTATAGAAGGTATTTAAAGGGAGGATTTTTAACATGACAGACGAAGAATACAAAGAGGTTGTAATGGCACTGATGCCGATGATAGTGGACCTTATGCACGAAGAGGTTATGATATCTTTTCTTGATGAAGAGGGTATCAACAGAAGGACGGAGATGTCCAATGATTTCGGCGTGCCGGCTCCCTGTCCGATAGGGGAAAAGGCAGGTTCCAATTCCGAAATATGGGAGGCAATGAGGACGAAAAAGTCTATTGCATCCATACTGCCAAAGGAGATACTCGGTGTGGCATTTAAATCAGTTATTACACCGGTTGTCGGCCCCAACGGTAATGTCGTCGGCACACTCAATTTGGCCAAGTCTCTTAATGTAAGCTCACAAATAGAAGAGGCCACTGAAAAGATGAGCGCTTCACTTCAGCATTCTCTTGCAAGTATAAGTGAGATTACCGACGCTGCTCAGGATATGGCGGCAGGAATGAACAGCATTTCCGAAATCGTTAATTCCACAGAAGAAAAGATTGAGGAAGCAAACGGCTTTGTTGGCGGTATAGAGTCCATTGCAAACAGGACAAATCTTCTTGCACTTAATGCGGCAATTGAGGCAGCGAGAGCAGGTGAAGCGGGAAAGGGCTTTGCTGTTGTTGCCGAGGAGATGAGAAAGCTGGCCAAGACCAGCGGAGACTCTGCATCAGAGATAGGAAAGGGACTTTCGGATATTTCAGAGTCTATGCAGCAGGTAGTGGCGCAGGTAAAGGCTTCAAACGAGATTGCATCTAATCAGGCAGCATCAACTCAGGAAATTACAGCGGCGTTTAATGAACTGTCGGATTCATCGATAAAGCTTGCCGAACTCGCCAAAATGTTTTAATTGAAGATAACTTAAGGGACTGCTTTTGGGCAGTCCCTTTTTTGGTATTGCGTGCATTTGATCTATTCTTTTACAGTTACGATACAGCTTACTTTTACTCCGTCCTCTTTGGCGTATATATATGCCTTTCCTTTTTGCCTGGCAGTAATATTTCCGCCGGAGTCTACGGTGGCTATATTGATATTGCTGCTGCTCCATTCGGGTGTTACGCCGGAGCTGACCCTGGCACTTAGAGAGTATTTCTGGCCAGGAGTTAGAGTTATAGCCTGTCTTGAGAGGGTAATAACAGGCTGTTTTACTGTGACGGTACAGATTTTTTTGGTACCGTCACAGCTAACAGTGATGGTTGCGGTGCCGTGTTTTACGGCTGTGACATTACCCTCGTCGTCTACTGTGGCTACCGATGTTTTGCTGCTTTTGTAGCTTACCTCATGCCCCGTTGAAGAGGCCGCTTCCAGTTTAAAAGACTGGGTGCGGTAGAGCTTTTTGGTTGTATGGGAAAGTGTAATCCGGGTCTTTTCTACGGTGATGCGGCATGAACTTTCGGCTCCTTTTACCTTTGCCGTGATTTTGCAGCTGCCGCTTTTTTTGGCTGTGACGAGCCCGTAGGTGTTTACACAGGCAACCGACGAATCGGAGCTTTTGAAAGTCGGTGTCTTACCGTTTGATGATACTGCGATAAGGTAAAACTCATCGCCTATGGACATGGTTTTATTGTATGCGGACAGGATTATTATTGAAAATGAAGAGGAACTCTTCGCATATGCGGTACGCGCGCAAAGCGCCGTTGCCGTAAAGAAAATAATAATAACAAGGACTGCGGATAATCCTTTTGTAAAGATTTTGCGTGTCATAAAACCCTCCGTTTCGCACGCAATACCTAAATAAAAAATAACAGAATTACCTTAGGTATGTCAACGCTTTTTTGACCTTGCACCATGACAAATCTGTTACATATAGTATTCATGTTTA
>CAJOOU010000042.1 GCA_905236735.1 uncultured Eubacterium sp.
GAACCGTGTATCTTTCCGTAGAGCAATGAAGTCTTGCATGTCAAGAGCAATGAAGACTGGCATCAAGGGTATCAAGACAAGCTGTTCTGGTCGTCTTGGTGGTGCTGATATGGCACGTAGCGAGTCTTACAACGAAGGTACTATTCCACTTCAGACACTCAGAGCTGATATCGATTATGGTTTCGCTGAAGCAGATACAACTTACGGCAAGGTTGGCGTTAAGGTATGGATCTACAAGGGCGAAGTACTTCCAACTAAGGAAAACAAGGAAGGGAGCGACAAATAATTATGTTAATGCCTAAGAGAGTAAAGCATCGTAAACAGTTCCGTGGCAGAATGACCGGAAAAGCGATGAGAGGAAATAAAATTACTAATGGTGAATTTGGTATTGTTGCTTTAGAGCCATGCTGGATTCGTTCAAATCAGATTGAGGCAGCCCGTATTGCCATGACCCGTCATATGAAGCGTGGTGGTAAGGTTTGGATTAAGATTTTCCCAGACAAGCCTATTACACATAAGCCGCTTGAAGTTCGAATGGGTAAAGGAAAAGGTGCTGTTGATTATTGGGCAGCTGTTGTTAAACCGGGCCGTGTAATGTTTGAAGTTGCAGGTGTGCCTGAAGAGGTGGCTCGTGAGGCTCTTCGTCTTGCTGTGCATAAACTGCCATGCAAGTGTAAGGTTGTTTCTCGCGAAGATTTAGAAGGCGGTGAATCATAGAATGAAATCTAAGACATATATTGAAGATTTAAGAAATCAGTCAGTAGCTCAGCTTGGTGAAAGCCTTGTTACTGCTAAGAAAGAACTTTTTAATCTCAGATTCCAGAATGCTACAAATCAGTTGGATAACACAGGAAGAATCAAAGAGGTTCGTAAGAACATTGCCAGAATTCAGACTATTATCACTGAGAAGGAAAACGCTGAGAACTAATCTTAAGGAGAAAGGAGGCACCCCCTCGTGGAAAGAAATTTAAGAAAAACGCGTACAGGTAGAGTAGTTAGCAACAAGATGGATAAGACAATCGTTGTTGCTGTTGAAGATAATGTAAAGCATCCATTGTACAACAAGGTCGTTAAGAAGACTTACAAGCTTAAGGCTCATGACGAAGCAAATGATTGTAACATTGGAGATACAGTAAGAGTAATGGAGACAAGACCTTTATCAAAGGATAAAAGATGGAGACTTGTTGAAATTATTGAGAGAGCAAAATAAAAGGAGGCTTATCGCATGATTCAGCAGGAAACCAGACTGAAGGTTGCCGACAACACAGGCGCAAAAGAGATCCTTTGTATCCGTGTTATGGGCGGCTCAACCAGAAGATATGCAAATATTGGAGATATCATCACTGCTACTGTTAAAGATGCAACACCAGGCGGCGTTGTAAAGAAGGGTGATGTAGTTAAAGCTGTAGTAGTAAGAACGGTTAAGGGTGTTCGTCGTAAAGACGGTTCTTACATCCGTTTCGATGAGAATGCAGCAGTTATCATAAAGGATGACAAGACACCAAGAGGAACTCGTATTTTCGGGCCGGTAGCAAGAGAGCTTCGTGAGAAACAGTTCATGAAGATAGTATCCCTCGCTCCGGAAGTATTATAGGAGGTATCGGTAATGTCAATGACAAAGATAAAGAAGGGTGATACCGTAAGAGTTATCGCCGGAAGAGATAAAGACAAAGAAGGTAAGGTTATCTCTGTAAACACTAAGAAGGGAACACTCTTAGTTGAAGGAGTAAACATGGTTACCAAGCATACAAAGCCGAGCATGACAAACCAGAATGGCGGAATCATCCACCAGGAAGGACCGATCGATGCTTCAAATGTAATGTATGTACATAAGGGAACCGCTACAAGAGTTGGTTTTAAGATGGACGGAGACAAGAAAGTCCGTTATGCAAAATCAACGGGTGACGTTATTGATTAATCTTAAGGAGGAAACCACAAAGTGAGTAGATTAAAAGAAACTTATACAAACGAGATTGTCCCTGCTATGACATCTAAGTTTGGATATAAAAATATTCACCAGGTACCGAAGATTGACAAAATCGTTATCAATATGGGTGTCGGTGAAGCAAAAGAAAATGCTAAGATACTTGACTCGGCAATGGCTGATTTGGAGATTATTGCAGGTCAGAAGCCAATAGCTACAAAGGCTAAAAAGTCAATCGCTAACTTCAAGCTCAGAGAAGGACAGGCAATCGGATGCAAGGTAACTCTTCGTGGAGAGAGAATGTATGAATTCCTTGATCGTCTTGTAAACCTTGCTCTCCCAAGAGTTCGTGACTTTAGAGGAGTTAACCCGAACGCGTTTGACGGAAGAGGAAATTATGCACTTGGTATCAAGGAGCAGCTTATTTTCCCTGAAATCGAATTCGATAAAGTGGACAAGGTAAGAGGTATGGATGTTATCATCGTTACTACTGCCAAGACAGATGAAGAAGCACGCGAACTGCTCACACAGTTCAACATGCCGTTCCAGAAATAAGGAGGGAATTTATAATGGCTAAAACATCGATGAAAGTTAAGCAGCAGCGTAAACAGAAATTCTCTACCAGGGAATACAGCCGCTGCAGAATCTGTGGAAGACCACATTCAGTATTAAGAAAATATGGTATCTGCCGTGTATGCTTCCGTGAACTTGCATACAAGGGACAGATTCCGGGTGTTAAAAAGGCAAGTTGGTAAACTTCCCTTAGACCTTAAAATATAGGAGGAAATAATCAGATGACAACCAGCGATCCAATTGCAGATATGCTTACAAGAATCCGTAATGCAAATATTGCAAAACATGATACAGTAGATGTTCCGGCATCTAAGATGAAGATTGCCATTGCCGGTATCCTTTTAGATGAGGGTTATATCAGCGCATATGATTTAATAGAGGAAGGCAACTTCAAAACAATCCGTATCACTATGAAATACGGTAGTGATAAAAATGTTAAAATCATCTCAGGGCTTAAGAGAATCTCTAAGCCGGGTCTTCGCGTTTATGCAGGCAAAGATGAGATACCGAAGGTGCTTGGAGGACTTGGTATAGCCATCCTCTCGACAAACCACGGTATTGTTACAGATAAAGAAGCAAGAAAGCTTAAGGTCGGAGGCGAGGTTCTCGCTTTCGTATGGTAATCCCTAAGGAACTGGAATCAGACTAAAGGGAGTTTCTGCGACACATAGGTGAAGCAGATAACATTATTCACAAATAGGAGGTACGGGCATGTCACGAATAGGAAGAATGCCAATCGCAATCCCGGCGGGTGTAACCGTTACGATTGCAGAAAATAATCAGGTGACTGTAAAAGGTCCAAAGGGTACTCTTGAGAGAGTATTACCTGCAGAGATGGAAATCAAGCAGGAAGGCGACGAGATTGTCGTTACAAGACCGAACGATTTAAAGAAAAATAAATCACTTCACGGTTTAACAAGAACACTTATCAACAATATGGTTATAGGTGTGACCGAAGGATATTCTAAGACACTCGAAGTAAACGGTGTAGGTTTCAGGGTTGCCAAGTCAGGTAACAAACTTACATTAAACCTCGGTTTCTCTCATCCGGTTGAAATGATCGATCCTGAAGGTGTTGAAACATCTGTTGACGGAAACAAGATCGTTGTAAGCGGAATTGACAAAGAAAAGGTTGGACAGTTTGCTGCTGAAATCAGAGACAAGAAGAGACCTGAGCCATATAAGGGCAAGGGAATCAAGTATGCTGATGAAGTAATCAGACGCAAAGTCGGTAAAGCCGGTAAGAAATAAATAAAGGAGAGAAAAAATGGTTAAGAAAGTATCTAGAAGTAAAGTTCGCCAGAACAAGCACAGAAGAGTACGCAATCGTATAGCCGGAACGGCTGAGAGACCAAGACTCTCTGTATTTAGAAGTAATAATCATATGTATGCCCAGATTATTGATGATGTAGCGGGAAACACTCTCTGCGCAGCATCTACTCTTGATAAGGATGCAAATCTTGACAAGACAAACAATATCGAAGCAGCAGCATATGTTGGAACAGCAATAGCTAAGAAGGCAGCCGCAGCCGGCATTACCGAAGTGGTATTTGACAGAGGTGGTTTCCTTTATCACGGTAAGATTGCAGCACTTGCAGATGCAGCAAGAGAAGCCGGATTAAAATTCTAAGAAGGAGGAAAGGGATTAATGAAACGAACAATTATCGATGCCAGTTCTCTGGAATTAGAAGATAAGGTAGTATCAATCAAGCGAGTTACCAAGGTTGTTAAGGGTGGTCGTAACATGAGATTTACTGCACTTGTTGTAGTAGGTGACGGCAACGGACATGTTGGTGTAGGACTTGGAAAGGCTGCTGAAATTCCGGAAGCTATTCGTAAAGGAAAAGAAGACGCAACTAAGAATCTTATTGAAGTTAAGCTTGATGAGAACGGCTCAATCACACATGATACAACAGGAAAGCACACCGGAGCATCAGTTCTTCTTAAGAAGGCTCCAAAGGGTACCGGTGTTATCGCCGGCGGTCCGGCTCGTAGCGTATGCGAGCTCGCAGGTATCACAAACATCCGTACAAAGTCACTTGGCTCAAACAATAAGCAGAATGTAGTTCTTGCTACAATCAATGCGCTCAGCCAGCTTAAGAGCCCTGAAGAAGTTGCAGCTCTTCGCGGCAAAACAGTAGAAGAGATTCTTGGTTAGGAGGAAAGATCATGGCAGGTAAATTAAAGATTACACTTACAAAGTCTGTTATTGGTCAGAAGCCAAAGACCAAGGCGACTGTTGAAGCTTTAGGATTAAATAAAATCGGTAAGACCGTAGAACTTCCTGATAACGATGCTACTAAGGGCATGATTCAGAGAGTAAGACATATGGTCAAAGTTGAAGAAGCATAGAAGGAGGTGCCAAGGTGGGAATCGAATTATCAAACTTACAGCCGGCAGATGGCGCTAAGCATAGTGGAGATTTCAGAAGAGGTCGTGGACACGGTTCCGGAAACGGAAAGACAGCCGGAAAGGGACACAAGGGACAGAAAGCCCGTTCCGGTTCACCGAGACTTGGTTTCGAAGGTGGACAGATGCCTCTTTACAGACGAATTCCTAAGAGAGGATTTAAATGCATCAATTCTAAGGATATCGTCGGAATAAATCTTTCAGCACTTGAAAGATTTAACGATGGGGACACAGTTTCCGTTGAAACACTTATAGAAACAGGAATCGTTAAAAACCCACGCGATGGTGTTAAGATTCTGGGGAATGGGCAGTTAACTAAGAAACTTACAGTACAGGCTAACGCTTTCTCAAAAAGCGCAGCAGAGAAAATTGAGGCTCTTGGTGGAAAAGCAGAGGTGATCTAATGTTACAGACGCTTCGTAACGCATTTAAAATTGAAGACATTCGCAAGAGAATAATGTATACATTCTTCATGCTGGTTGTGATCCGTTTAGGATCACAGCTCCCGGCACCGGGTATTGACCGTTCTGTATTTACGAGCTGGTTCTCAAACCAGTCATCAGATGCGTTTAACTTCTTCAATTCAGTTACCGGTGGTTCGTTTGAGGATATGTCGGTGTTTGCATTAAACATCACACCGTATATTACGGCCTCAATCATTATGCAGCTTCTTACAATTGCCATACCGGCTCTTGAGGAGATGCATCGTGACGGCGAGGAAGGCCGCAAGAAGATTGTAACAATAACAAGATACCTTACAATTGGTCTTAGTATTATCGAGTCGGTGGCTCTTGCAATCGGTCTCGGAAGACAGGGATATCTTGAGGAATTTAATGCATTAAATGTCATCCTTATGGTGACAACACTTACTGCAGGTTCAGCAGTCCTTATGTGGATTGGTGAAAGAATCACGGAGAACGGAGTAGGAAACGGTATATCTATCGTACTTACAATTAATATTATTTCCCGTCTCCCCAATGACCTGTCAACGCTTTATGAGCAGTTTGTTTCAGGTAAGAATTACGGAAGAGCAGCCGTAGCCATTGCTATTATTGCAGCGGTAATCCTGCTTACGGTGATACTCGTTATCATCCTTCAGGATGCGCTCAGAAGAATACCTGTACAGTACTCAAAGAAGATTCAGGGCAGAAAGACCGTGGGCGGACAGTCATCGCACATTCCGCTTAAGGTAAATACAGCCGGAGTTATCCCGGTAATCTTTGCACAGTCTATTCTTCAGACACCGGTTATCATTTGCCAGGTACTCGGCGTTACGGGAGGAACATCAATCTGGGGCAAGATTCTTTCGGGTATGACTCAGTCTAACTGGTGCAATCCGGCTCAGCCTGTATATTCAATCGGACTTGTGATATATATTCTTTTGATAATTGCGTTTGCTTATTTCTATACATCTATTACCTTTAATCCGTTAGAGGTGGCAGAGAATATGAGAAAGCAGGGTGGATTTATTCCGGGAATAAGACCGGGTAAGCCGACCAGCGATTACTTAAGCCAGATACTCAGCTACATCGTATTTATCGGTGCCGTGGGACTTGCCATAGTAGCGGTAATCCCGATTTTCTTCAACGGAGTATTCGGAGCAAGCGTATCATTCGGCGGTACATCAATCATCATTATCGTCGGTGTTATCATTGAAACACTTAAACAGATTGAATCCCAAATGGTTACACGCCATTACAAGACAGGATTCTTAAGTGAATAAGACCAAAACAATTATGGCCACATTAAGTGCTGCGGGGCTACCCGGAGCACTTTCGTGGCGAAATATGCAAAATGCGAAAGGAACATTCAAATGAAGATAATAATGTTAGGAGCACCCGGCGCTGGTAAGGGTACTCAGGCAAAGCTTATAGCTGACAAATACTCTATTCCGCATATTTCCACGGGAGATATTTTCCGTGCCAATATAAAAGAGGGGACGGAGCTTGGAAAAAAGGCTAAGGAATATATGGACAAAGGAGCACTTGTTCCGGATGAGCTCACATGCGATCTGGTTATGGACAGAATAAGTCAGGGTGACTGCAAAAACGGATTCGTTTTAGACGGTTTTCCAAGAACCATTCCGCAGGCAGAGGCTTTAAGCAGTGCACTTGAAAAAGAAGGCAAGAGCATGGATTTTGCGATTGACATTGAAGTTCCGGACGAAAACATAATAAACAGAATGGGTGGAAGACGCGCATGCAAGGGCTGCGGAGCAACCTATCATATTGTAAACATACCGCCTAAAAAAGAAGGCATCTGCGACAGATGCGGAGAGGCTCTCGTACTTCGTGATGATGATAAGCCTGAAACAGTAAAGAACAGACTTACGGTATATCATGATCAGACACAGCCGCTCATTGATTATTATAATAAGAAAAACATCCTTCATGAGGTGGACGGTACCATGGAAATGAATGATGTATTTGGTGCCATTACGGCAATACTTGGTGCATAAGTATGAATATTAGCGCAGGCGATTTTGCCAGGTCGAAATCGGGGCATGACTCCGGCCGGATATATGTGGTAGTCAAAGTCGAAGAGGAAGTTGTTTACCTTTGCGATGGAAGGCTGAGATGTATAGACAAGCCAAAGAAGAAAAACATCAAACATATACAGGTTATAAAAAAAATGCCCGCTGAAATCAGACAGTGCTGTTATCAAAACGAAAAGTTTTATAACGAAGGAATAAAAAAAGCAATCAAAGATTATAAGAACAAGACAATGACTGGAGGAATAAAATGTCAAAATCAGATGTAATAGAAGTTGAAGGAACCGTATTGGAAAAACTGCCTAACGCAATGTTTTCGGTAGAACTGGAAAACGGACATCAGGTTCTGGCTCATATCAGTGGTAAGCTTAGAATGAACTTTATCAGAATTCTTCCGGGAGATAAGGTAACATTGGAACTTTCCCCATATGATTTGACAAAGGGAAGAATCATTTGGAGAGATAAATAAAAAAGTGCTTGCACCAAAGAGGTGCTTATGATACAATGTCAAATGGACACTTTTGGAAAGCAATGAGGAGAAAGGAGGCAATACCGTGAAGGTTAGAGCATCAGTTAAACCTATTTGCGAGAAATGCAAAGTTATCAAAAGAAAGGGAAGCATCAGAGTAATCTGTGAAAACCCGAAACACAAACAGAGACAGGGTTAATGTGTAACGAAGCATTGGCTTTGGTATAAGATGCAAAGGCATCAAAAATTCGTGCGGCTGTCACGATATTCGAACCGTCAAACGGATGTCGTGAATCATATATAATTGTGATGGAATACTGATTTCATCACTATTTGTCGGTTTTTACATACATACCGGAACCGACGCAACAGAAACTATTAAAAAGCAAATGTTAATGGAGGTGTAAACACACATGGCTCGTATTGCAGGTGTAGATTTACCAAGAGAAAAGCGTGTTGAAATCGGCCTTACATATATCTATGGTATAGGCAGAAAAAGCGCGGTTAAAATCCTTGAAGAAGCAAAGGTAAATCCTGACACTCGTGTCAGAGACCTTACCGATGAAGAGGTTAAGAGAATAAGCGGAGTAATCGACAGAGATATGATGGTAGAAGGTGACCTTCGTAGAGAAGTAGCCCTTAACATCAAGAGATTACAGGAAATCGGATGCTATCGTGGTATCCGTCACAGAAGAGGACTTCCTGTACGCGGTCAGAAGACAAAGACAAATGCGCGTACTCGTAAGGGTCCGAAGAGAACAGTAGCAAACAAGAAGAAATAACCCAAAGCATAGAGCGATGGGTGTTCTGTCGCTTTTTTCGGCAGAACCGTATTATATTAAGAAAGTAGGTTAGTTTTAATATGGCTAAGAAAGTTACAAAGAAAGTGACAAAAAAGCGCGTAAAGAAAAACGTTGAACGCGGACAGGCACATATTCAGGCATCTTTTAACAATACTATTGTTACACTTACAGATGCACAGGGAAATGCCATTTCATGGGCAAGTGCCGGTGGTCTTGGATTCAGAGGTTCAAAGAAATCTACTCCATATGCAGCTCAGGTTGCTGCAGAAACAGCTGCAAAGGCAGCTATTCCGCATGGTTTAAAGTATGTAGATGTTATGGTTAAAGGACCGGGTTCCGGAAGAGAGGCAGCTATTCGTGCCCTCGCTGCATGTGGTATCGAAGTTACAAGTATCAGAGATGTGACTCCGGTTCCTCACAACGGATGCCGTCCGCCAAAACGCAGAAGAGTCTAATTTGGAGGTGTGATCTAAAATGGCAATAAACAGAACCCCAGTCCTTAAAAGATGCAGATCACTTGGTATGGATCCTGTATTCTTGGGTATTGATAAAAAATCTAAAAGACAGTTAAACAGATCAAGCAGAAAGATTTCAGAATATGGTCTTCAGCTTAGAGAGAAACAGAAAGCTAAGTTTATCTATGGCGTACTTGAGAAGCCTTTCCACAATTATTATGAAAGAGCTGACAAGATGAAGGGAATGACTGGTGAAAACCTTATGATTCTCCTTGAGTCAAGACTTGACAATGTAGTATTCCGTCTTGGTTTCGCAAGAACAAGAAAGGAAGCAAGACAGATTGTTGATCACAAGCATGTACTTGTAAACGGAAAGTGCATCAATATTCCTTCATATCAGGTTAAGGCCGGAGATACAATCGAAATAAGAGAAAAGAGCAAAGGCTCACAGAGATATAAGGAGATAGTTGAAGTTACAGGCGGAAGACTTGTTCCGGAGTGGCTTGAGGCTGACTCAGAGACTCTTAAGGGAACAGTTAAGAACCTTCCTAACAGAGAAGCCATTGATGTGCCTGTAAACGAGATGCTTATCGTCGAGTTATACTCTAAGTAATCCATTCTAATAACCGGTGAAGGAGGGACTTTATTAGTGTTCGATTTTGAAAAACCAGACATTGAGATTGTGGAAATCTCAGACGACAAGAAATATGGTAGATTTGTAGTTGAACCATTGGAGAGAGGCTATGGTATTACTCTTGGCAATTCTCTTCGCAGAATTATGCTCTCATCTCTGCCAGGCTCTGCTGTAAGCAGTGTAAAGATTGATGGAGTATTACATGAGTTCAGTTCTGTTCCGGGTGTTAAGGAAGATGTAACAGAGATTATTATGAATCTCAAGAAGCTGGCCATCCAGAATACAAGCCAGACAAACGAGCCCAAAACAGCCTATATCGAGGTTGAGGGGCAGGGCGTTGTAACAGCGGCTGATATTCAGGCTGACTCCGACATCAAGATTATCAATAAGGATTTAGTCATTGCAACGCTTAACGGCGGCGCAGATTCAAAGCTTTACATGGAACTCACCATTACAAACGGAAGAGGTTATGTGGGAGCTGATAAGAATAAAAATGAGGATTTCCCGATTGGTGTTATCGCAGTAGATTCTATTTACACTCCTGTAGAGCGTGTAAATATGAATGTTGAAAACACTCGTGTAGGTCAGGTGACGGATTTTGACAAGCTCACTCTTGACATCTTCACAAACGGAACTCTTGCACCGGACGAAGCAGTCAGTCTTGCAGCAAAGGTGCTCAGCGAGCATCTGAATCTGTTTATCAACCTTTCAGAGAATGCTATAAACGCAGAAGTTATGGTTGAGACTGTAAGCGATGCAAAAGAGAAAGTTCTTGAAATGAATATTGATGAGCTCGAACTTTCGGTTCGCTCATATAATTGTTTGAAACGCGCCGGTATCAATACGGTAGAAGAACTTTGCAACAAGACTTCCGATGATATGATGAAGGTTCGTAACCTTGGACGCAAATCACTTGAGGAAGTATTGGCAAAATTAAAAGATTTAGGCTTATCATTAAGTCAGGGAGACGAGTAGTCTCAAAATTAGCAGTTTAAACTGGCTGACGGACTGCCTGTAAGACCTTAAGAGCGAGGCGGCCCGGAATCCGGTGGAAGCAGACATTCGGTAAGTAAGACCAAAGGGCGTAGCCGGATGTGCCACAATAGGAGGAAATTAAAATGGCAAAGTACAGAAAACTCGGTAAAACATCCGATCAGAGAAAAGCGCTTCTCAGAAACCAGACAACAGCTCTTCTTTACAAGGGAAGAATTATCACAACTGAGGCAAGAGCCAAGGAAGTTCGTAAGCAGGTAGAGAAACTTATCGCTCTCGCTGTTAAGGAAAAAGATAACTTTGATGAAGTTACAATCCAGGCTAAGGTTGCCAGAAAAGATGCTAACGGAAAGCGTGTTAAAGAAGTTGTAGACGGTAAGAAGGTTACGGTATATGACGAAGTAGAGAGAAAGATTAAGAAAGACCAGCCTAGCAGACTCCATGCAAAGCGTCAGATTATGAAGGTTCTCTATCCTGTAACCGAGGTACCTGAGAAGGCTGCCGGAAGAAAGAAAAACACAAAGCAGGTTGACCTTGTAGACAAGCTTTTCACAGAGTATGCTCCTAAGTATGCAGATCGTAACGGTGGATATACAAGAATCGTTAAGATCGGACCTCGTAAGGGTGATGCAGCTATGGAAGTTGTACTTGAGCTTGTATAATTATTGCATTGACATTTGATTACAAAACGCCGCACTTTTGTGTGGCGTTTTGCTTTATTACGGTAAATAAGGATGAAACATATCACAGATTTTATAAAAGCTGAATAGTCGGAGGTTTTATGAAGATATTGTTTTACGGTGATTCAAATACATATGGATACGATCCGAGAGGACCTGTTCCGGGAAGATATGATGAGAAAAAAATCTGGCCGATGATAGCCGGGGATTGTATCGCTGATTCTGAGGTTTTTATAGAAGCATTAAACGGAAGACGGCTGCCGTCATCGGATTTTGATTTTGAGGTGATATTCGCAGCCATAGATAGATGCGAGGAAGTGGATGTTCTGGGGATCATGCTTGGCACCAATGATTACATCTGCTCTCTTATGCCGGAACCGGATGTTGTGGCAGCAAAAATGGAAGATGTGATAAAAAAGATAAAAGCGAAATATCCTGATTTAAGGATTTTGCTTATAGCACCTCCACCTGTTAAGACAGCGACGGTCTGCGGTATGCAGAAGTATGATACTACAGACGGCAGACTGTCTAAGGCATATGAGAAGACTGCCGAAAAAATGGGAACATATTTTTTTGATGCTGCAAAGGAACCTTTATCGATGGCTTTTGACGGGGTGCATCTTTCGGAAGATGGACACAGGCAGCTTGGCAGAAGGATTGGAGAATATATAGAATCTAAGTTACAGAAAGACTGAGACTTTCTGTAACTTTTATTCTTTTGAGAGGGTGAGAGTAAAGGTAAACTCCGTACCCACGCCTTCCGTTGATATGACATTAATGTTTTCATCATGGGACTGGATAATTTCCTTTACAATGGAAAGGCCCAGTCCGGTACCCTTTTTATCTCTTCCTCTTGAAAGGTCGGTCTTGTAAAATCTCTCCCAGATTTTGGGAATACTATCCTTGGGTATACCTATGCCGTTATCGCGGACGGAAATATAGAGTTTGCCGCTCCTTTCTGTAGTCTCTATGGTAACGACAGAGTTATCATTGCTGAATTTTATTGCATTATCCAAAAGATTGTAGAGAACCTGCTGGATTTTGGACATATCAGCGGATACATACATTGTTTCGCCGGTAAGAATCAAATCCAACGATATCCCCTTTTCCCGGCCTGTCCCTTCAAAGGACATAGCCGTTTTTTTGATAACATTGTTGATATCGAAGGAGGTAATATCCATAATTGTGGATTTGGAGCCTATTTTGTTAAGGTCCAAAAGATTCTGGGTAAGTTTTGTAAGTCTTTCCGTTTCAAAAAGCACGACTCCGAGGTATTTTTCCTGCATTTCAGGAGGAATAATGCCGTCGGATATGGCTGTGATATAGCCTCTTATTGAAGTGAGGGGTGAGCGGAAATCGTGTGAAATGTTGGATATGAATTTTCTCTGGTCATCTTCGAGGGTGTTTAGCTCAGTTGCCATATAGTTAAGAGAACCGCCTATATATCCGAATTCATCTGTTCCGGTATATTTTGAGGGCTCATCAAAATTGCCCGAAGCATAGTTTTGGGCAATTTTCATAATAGAACTTAAAGGTCTGTACATAAAAAAGATAATAAAAAGGAGCATCAAAAGGGCGCAGAGGAGTATAAGGGCAAGGGTAAAGTAAATGATGTTAATCTGTTTGTCTGTATCGGAGGTAACCGATGATACTGTTTTATGAAGAGTAATATAGCCTCTTACCTTGTAGCTTACGGTAATAGGAGCAATTACGGAAATCATGTTTTCACGGAAGGTACCGTAAAAGCTGCCAAGCTGGTATATGTCGGAACCGGAGGCAGTCGGGTCAAATTCCTCTATAACAGTGGGAGTATCTGTAAGCTCTGAAGCGGAAGAAGCTATGATTTCTCCGGTAGGAGATACGGCCATTATTGTAGAGTCCAGGTAGGGTGAAAGTATTGTTAGCTGTCTGTGGAGACCGGTAAGGGAAATATCATCCTCATAATAATCCGTCGCATAGGATTCGGCAATTTCCACAGCGGCCGCGTAAAGAGTGGCTGCCTCGTGTTTAATAAGATATTTTTTAAGTGCGCTGCCGGAATAGAAAAACACTACGGCAAAGGCCAGTATTCCAAAAAGGATATAGCTTAAAATCAGTCTGAAAAGTACCTTGCGTTTCATTTTATATTACCTCAAATTTATACCCGATACCCCATACTGTGGATATATGCCAGCTTTCGTGGTCTTTGATTTTTTCGCGGAGTCTTTTTACATGTACATCCACTGTACGGGTGTCACCAACATATTCGTATCCCCATATATGGTCTAAAAGCTGCTCTCTGGTAAACACCTGATTGGGAGAAGATGCGAGAAAATATAAAAGTTCGAGCTCTTTGGGCGGCATCTCGATATGTTCGCCCTTATATGTAACCGAGTAGTTGGAAAGGTTAATTATAATGTCCGGATAACGGACTTCCTTTATCTCGTCTCCGGATGCAGCGGCCTGAGGCACGGAAAAACGGCGCAGTACGGCCTTTACCCTTGCAACGAGCTCCTTGTTGTCAAACGGTTTTATCATATAATCATCGGCACCGAGCTCAAGACCAAGTACCTTATCAAAAACCTCACCTTTTGCCGAGAGCATAATAATGGGCACATTGGAGCGTGTCCTTATCTCACGGCAGACCTGATATCCGTCTATGCCGGGAAGCATAAGGTCAAGTATAATAAGGTCCGGTGCAAATTTATCAAACTCCTTAAGTGCGGCTTCTCCGTCTCCGACTATGAGAGTTTCAAAGCATTCCTTTATAAGATATAAAGAAATAAGGTCTGCTATATTAGAATCATCATCTACAATAAGTATTTTTTGTTTTGCTGACATATTTCCCCCTTATTATACATCGAGATTTACAATGGTAACTCCTGCATCACCCTCGCCGTGTTCTCCGAGCTGGAAGGATTTGACATAGGATTGCCGTTTTAAATAGCTTTGAACTGAACTTCTTAGGATGCCGGTGCCCTTTCCGTGAACAACTCTTACCTGTGGAAGATGAGCTATGTAGGCATCATCTAAGTATTTGTCGAGCTTGGCGATTGCATCATCCGAGTTTAAGCCGATGAGGTTGATTTCGGTCTTCACATTTAAGGTCTTAGACATCTTTATTGAGCCTGAATGAGAGCCTTTTGCCGCGTATTTTCTTGTGGTCTCATCGGGCTCATTTAAGAGGATGAGGTCGTTTAGTGATACATTATATTTTAAAATACCCATCTGAACATCAAGTTTGCCTCTTGAGTTTGGCAGAGTATGAACCGTACCCTTCATATTAAGGGAAAGCACCATAACACTGTCTCCGATGTGCAGGTCCTTTGCAGCGGGATGATTGACCTTACGGTTTTGGCTGTCTTTTTTTGAAAGTACGGTATTGCTCTTTTTAATTTTGTCACGAAGTTCGGCTCTTTCCTTTTCGAGCTTTTTGACAGCGCCGGCGTCAGAACCGTATTTGTTTATATTTCTTATAGCCTCATCTGCTTTGTCCTTGGCTTCTTTTAGGATTCTGGCAGCTTCGGCTTTAGCTTCGTTTATAATGTTTTCGCGCTGAGTATCAATTTTTTCGTATTTTTCCGTGGTTTTTGCTTTGAGCTCTTTGGCATCACTGTGCAGCTTATTTATTTCAAGCTCCTTGTCAGAAAGCTGCACCCTCTTTGTCTCCAGGTCTGAGATAATATCTTCAAAGGCGGTATCTTCATCACTAAGGTGATTTTGAGCTTCGGAGATAATGTCCTCCGGGAGTCCGAGCTTTTTGGATATGGCAAAAGCATTACTTTTTCCGGGGATGCCGATGAGCAGACGGTAGGTCGGGCTTAAGGTATCAACATCAAATTCGCAGCAGGCATTTTCTACACCTTTGGAATTGAGGGCATAGAGTTTGATTTCGCTGTAATGAGTGGTTGCAAGTGTTCTTACATTTTTATTATTAAGATATGTAAGAATCGAAATAGCAAGGGCAGCTCCTTCTGTAGGATCTGTACCTGCGCAAAGCTCATCGAAAAGCACTAAAGAATTCTCGTCGGCATTTTTAAGAATATAGATAATATTCTTCATGTGAGATGAGAATGTGCTAAGGGACTGCTCTATACTTTGCTCATCTCCGATATCAGCATATATCTGTTTAAATGCCGGAAGAATGGAGCCATCCGATGCGGGAATATGAAGCCCGGACTGCCCCATAAGTACAAACAGTCCTAAAGTTTTAAGTGTAACGGTCTTGCCGCCTGTGTTTGGACCTGTGATTATAAGCTGATTAAAGCTGCTTTCCAAAGGCAGGTCGATAGGCACAACCTTATCCGGATCTAATAGAGGATGTCTTCCTTTTTTAATCAGAATCTCTCTGTTTTCACTAAACTTAGGTCTTGTGGCATTATGGCGCGCGGCAAGTTCCGCCCTTGCAAAAATAAAGTCAAGGCGGATAATCAGTTCATAGTTGTTTTTGACAGAATCAAGTTCCAAAGCAAGACTTGCACTTAAAGAGGCGAGAATCCTGTCAATTTCCTCGGCTTCCTGTACAAGATACTCGCGAAACTCATTGTTGAGTTTTATAACTGAATCGGGTTCTATAAATACTGTAGAGCCGGTTGAGGACTGGTCGTGAATCTGTCCGGGAACATGGCTTCTGTATTCTGATTTTACGGGCAAGCAGTACCTGTCACCTCTCATGGTTATAACCGCATCCTGGAGATAGCTCCTTACGGACTGGCTTGAGAGCATCTCATTAAGACGGGAATGAATCCTGTCATTAATGCCGGCCATATTTCTCCTGATGCTCTTGAGAGCCGGAGATGCATCATCTGCGATCTCTTCTTCGGAAAGAATGCATCTTTGAATCTCTTTCAGGATGGCTTCATGAGGCTCTAAATTTGAAAAGTAGTTTTTGAGAGAATCGTTTATCTCGTTGCCGTTTGCGTCATAAGAATAATGTCTGGCTTTCTTTGATGCTTCTAAAAGAGCAGCAAACTTAAGCAGTTCTGCTGCAGAGAGTGAAGCGCCGATTTCGAGCCTTTTATATTCGGAGTCTAAATTTTTTATTCCCGAAAAAGACAGTCTTCCGCCTTTGAGCGAGCGCGCAAAGGCATCAGCTGTCTGGGACTGCATTTTTTCTATTTTATTAATATCGTTTAATGGCTGAAGATTCAGGCATTTTTTTTTCCCATCCTCAGTGCTTGCAAGTGAAGCAAGCTGCTGTAAAATTTTATTAAATTCCAAGGTAATTTGAGCTTTTTTATTCATAGGGATATTTTACCCGAAAGAGTGGTATGTGTCAAAAGATGGCAGAA
>CAJOOU010000043.1 GCA_905236735.1 uncultured Eubacterium sp.
AAGACTACTCTTGATGCTTCTAAATTCGTAATTGTTGAGTCCGCAGAAATTGAGAATTATACTGAGTTTGCAAAGTTTGGTAATATGGCCGGTCAGGATGGTCAGTATACAATGAGGGCAGCACTTTATGTAGTTGATGGAGCTGTCTCTGCAATTCATTCTGTTAAAAAGCTTCTTGACGGGGCAACGGTTAATACAAGTGGAAATACAACAACTATTTCTGATGGTAAACTTACATTAAACGGACCTTTCTTTAACGGTATTGTTGCGAATGATACAGACAGTACATCCACGGATACGGTTGTAAATGTTAGCAAAATGAAATTTGAAGCTGATGGAGACGGAGCGGATGATTTCAAGGGACATGGAGCTGTTCTTTTTGCTGATGGCGATTCTACAATGAATGTAACAGATACATATATTCATACAGAGGGTGTAATCCGCACGGCTACAGCTGTATCCGGAACTGCAAAGATGAATATAACCGATTCTGTTATTTATACAGAAGAGACAAATGACTCTGCTACTGAATATAATTCACTTGTCGTACCTATGATGAAGAGAACACCGTTTGCTCTTGGACTTGAAGGTGTGGTAAGAGCAACAAATGTACTTGGAGCAGGACAGGGTATCTATAAAAATTCTCTTATTGTATCATCAGGATGGGGAGTGCTTTCTACAGATAGTGGTGTTGCTTACTCAACAGCAGGTACATATGCTCTTAATGTGTCAAATGTTGTTGCCGGTATTGGTAGTGTAGAAGTTGTACAGAGTGGAAAAACATATACATCTACAAAGACGGTTAATGGTGTTGAATATGGATACACAAAGGGCGGTTCGGGATATGTAGCTTATGCTGATACAGGAGTATATGATAAATTTGAAAATGTAACATTCTACGGAGCTGATTATGTTCAGATAATGGCTGCTAATGATTCATCTGCATTCTATACGAACTCAACTCTTAATTCGGACAGGATCGCTGTTATGACACAGCAGAACAAGGGCGGTACAATTTCTATTAAGAATTCTACTGTTAATACCGGAGATACCGGAGCACAGATTAAATCCGGAGCTGCAAACGATGGATATACCAATGTAGTATTTGACAATGCTACTATTAACTTTACAAAATCCAATAAGTGGGGCGGAACCCTCGTAGAACTTGTTGAGTCTGATGACGCAGGTAATCCGGGAGTTACCGAATATGCTGTAAACGATTCGGGCGATACAGCTACCACAGCAACTGAGACAGTTGCAGATTCTAATGCTACACTTAAAAATGGTACATATACAGGTAATATCTGGAACAACATATACAATAAAGCAGAAGCTTTAAATGTTACGATTGATGCCGCTACTGTTAATGGTACAATTTCTTCGTCTTATGGATATCATGTAAATGATAATGGTACAAGAATGGCTAACGGTACTATTCTTACATGTTGCACAACAGGTGATTACAGAGTAAGTGGTGCATCTTCGGGTGATTACGCAAAGATTGGTTCACAGTATAATGTTGCAAATAAACAGATTAACAACCCTGTAAATGTAACTCTTACAAACAACTCTACATGGAATGTGGTACTTGCAGACGGCACAAACGGCGAGGCTGCAGCATGCTACATCAACAACCTTACTGTAGAGGCAGGTTCTAAGATTACAGCAGATACTACAAAATATACAGCTGCAAATCCTCTCACAATTTATGTGTATGGAACACAGAATATTTCAGGTACTGTTTCTGATAATATTAAATTAGAAGCAGCAGAAGTAGAAAAAACTACTACAGATACTTCTGTAACAGTAAGCAAGGTAAAGACTGTTAAGGTGGCAGCACTTAAGAAACTCAAAGCAAAGATTAAATGGTCTAAGGTTTCAAATGCTACAAAGTATCAGGTACAGTACTCTACTTCCAAGAAGTTTACAAAGAAGACCACTACAACAGTAACTGTAAAGAACGCAAGACAGACAACTGTCAAAGGTCTTAAGAACGGCAAAAAGTACTATGTAAGAGTAAGAGCCGTAAATGTAACGGATGGAGTGAAGACAGTAGGTTCGTGGTCAACAGTTAAAACTATTACTGCAAAGAAATAAATAATATGCTATACTGATATATAGCTGATAAATAGGGGCGGCCTTATGTAAGGCTGCCTCTGTTTGATTTTAAAAAGAGAAGGAGAAATGAGATGAAGGAAAACGGTTTTTTTGCGGAATTCAAGAAGTTTATAATGCGCGGGAATGTTATTGACCTGGCAGTCGGTGTTATTATTGGTGGTGCTTTTACGGCTATTGTGACATCGCTAAATGAGGATATTATCACTCCGATACTCGGGATTTTCGGCGGCACGGATTTCTCAAATCTTACAGTAAAACTCGGAAGCGGAGATAATGCGCCGGTACTTACCTACGGTAACTTTATTACTGCTGTTATCAACTTCCTTATTACAGCCTTTGTGATTTTCTGCATTATCCGCGCCATAAACAAGGCAAGTGAAAAACTTAAGAAGAAGGAAGAGGCTGCTCCTACAACGAAAAGCTGCCCGTACTGCAAGAGTGAGATTGATATACTTGCCATAAAGTGCCCTCATTGCACTTCTGACATTACGGAATAATTTAAGGGCTAAAGAAAAATCAAAACATGCCGATAACATATGTGCATGGATGAAAAAATCACCAGGGACGGTCATAGGAGACCGTCCCTTTACCTTACCTTGTAATCAGGGAAAGTCTCCGGAAGGGAGAACAGGTATGATAATATCATCCGGAAACATTCAAATGGCATCTTCGCGCAGATATCAGAGAGAAGAATCTGCGCAGCGTGATGCGACAATATGGGGGAGCGGAGGAATAATGTCCGCTTCCTCTTATACCGGCTTTAGGGCATCAGATGAGTTTTCGTCTGAAAAAGGGATGGACGGATACGAAAAATCCTCATCAGGATCCTTTGGTGACTATCTGGGACTTTATCGGAGTATGGGCGTAGGCTCTGCTTCAAAGACTCAGGCTTCTGCAGTTTCGGATGCGGTAAATGAGATTAGAAAGCAAGCTATGGATTTTTTGCTGAGGATTCTTTTTGGAGAAAACTGGGAGAGATACAAAAACAGGAATACCGCAGCTGCCGTAGACGGATTTTCTTCGTTTGTCCAGGGAAACGGCGGCAGAGTAGTTACCGGAAACTTTATATCGGAACAGGAGACAACATCTTTTGAAACTAAGGGCACCGTATTGACGGAGGATGGAAGAGAGATAGAGTTTAATGTAAAAGCCCTTATGAGCAGAAGTTTTGTTTCATCGACGGTTACGGAAATTAATTACGGGGCGGCCCTTAAAGACCCGCTGGTAATAAATTTAAACGGCAATGTAGCTTCGGTGAGCGACCAGACATTCTATTTTGATATAGATGCGGACGGACATAAGGATGCAGTGAAGATGCTGTCGGAAGGAAGCGGTTTTCTGGCGCTTGACAAAAACGGAGACGGAACAATAAATGATGGCAGTGAACTTTTTGGAGCACTTAGTGGAAACGGCTTTGAAGATCTGAGAGAATATGACAGCGACAATAACGGCTGGATAGACGAGGCTGATGAAGCGTTTGCATCACTTATGGTCTGGCAGGTAGGCCGGGACGGAAACCGCTCGCTTACCGCGATAGGAGAAGCGGGTATAGGAGCGATTTATCTGGGGTATGCTGATACCGAATACAGCCTGAATAACGCATATACCAATGAAACAAACGGTGTAATAAGAAAAAGCGGCATATTTTTATATGAAAACGGCAAAACCGGAATTATGCAACAGATAGACCTTGCTACGGAATAAAAACGCCATATCTTGTTTTAAAATAAAAAAATACCACAATAATTTGGGGAAAGTGTTGAAACTTTCCCCGATTTATTGTATCATAACATAGAGTGCATATGGATAAAAAACTGTACGAAATTGAATAATAATATTTACAATTGTGTAAACATTTAGTAAGATTATATTAAGTGTAAACAGTTTTAGACTAAAGGGGATTTTAGCTTAATGGATATAGCTTCGTTAATCGGACTTGTGCTTGGTGCGGCTATGATTGTCCTCGGTATTTTCTGGGGAGACGGCGTATCGGCATTTCCGCAATTTATTGATGTCAGTTCCGTTATCATCACGCTTGGCGGTTCGCTTTCGGGTGTAATCGGTTCCAATACTATGGATGACTTTGTAAACGGACTTAAGGCTTTTGGACTTATTCTGAAACTTGAATCAAGTTCTGCTACTGACACAATCAGCAATATAATAAATCTGTCCAATGTGGCCAGAAAAGAGGGACTTCTTGCACTTGAAGAGGCGGCAAACGGTGTAGAAGATCAGTTCCTTAAAAAAGGAATAATGCTTGTCGTGGACGGTACAGACCCTGAACTCGTAAGGGGGATACTTGAGACGGATTTAGTATGTATAGAGACGAGACATAAACAGGTAATAGCTGTTTGGGAAAAGTGGGGAGAACTCGGACCTGCATGGGGTATGATTGGTACCCTTATCGGTCTGGTTAAGATGCTTGGTTCCTTGGATGATGTATCAACCGTAGGACCTTCAATGGCGGTTGCCCTTCTTACGACTTTCTATGGCTCATTTATCGCGAACTACATATGCAATCCGGTTGCAGCCAAACTTAAAGTTAAAAACTCAATCGAGATTACAAATAAAGAAGTTACGGTTGAGGGACTCCTCTCCATACAGGCAGGAGAAAACCCGCGTGTAATAGAAGAAAAGCTGAAATCATTCCTTGCTCCTAAGGTGAGGGCATCCATGGGTTCTGACGATGAGGGCGGAGGTGAGTAAATTTGGCTAAAAAACAGAAACAGGAAGACGCGCCGGCCGGTTCTCCGGCGTGGATGGCGACCTTCAGTGATCTGATGAATCTGCTGCTTTGCTTCTTCGTTCTTTTGTTTGCTATGTCAACTGTAGATGCAGCCAAGTTTGAACTCGTTGTTGCTTCACTTCAAAGTACCTTTAGTGTGCTTACCGGAGGTACGGATACCATAGGAGACGGAGACCTTGTCGGCAAAGGTGTAAGTATGATGTCGGAGTACGATGTCTACTTGAACAAATTAAATAATTCAAATTCGGGTTCATCCGACACAAACGGAATGGAACAGAACGAATCCGAAGGGCAAAGTGAAAATCAGAATTCGGGTGCTGCCAGCGGAGATATAGCAGAAGAATATGAGGCATTGTCGCTGGCGGAAACTGAGGCTATGGCGGCTGAGGTAGAGGCCAAAGCAGAATACCTTGGTATACAGGACCTTATAGATGTGAGCTACACATCAGATTATGTAAAAATAGAAATCAACGGTTCACTGCTTTTTGATTCCGGCTCGGCCGATATTAAAAAAGAGGCGTATGATTTGCTTGGCAAGATATGTCAGATACTTGAAATATACGAAGAACACATAATAGAAGTTGAAGGACATACGGATAATGTACCGATATCCAACGGTAAGTTTGCCAATAATGAGGTGCTCTCAACTTTCAGAGCGCTTTCTGTGGCGGATTATATCATGGAGAAAACAGATATTGATCCGTATTACATAAAATATTCCGGCAGAGGAGAATACGATCCGGTGGCGGACAACTCCACGGATGCCGGCAGAGCCAGAAACAGACGAGTGGAAATACATCTCTATAACTCGTATAACTCTTAATGCTTGTTTATGTTTAGAGGTAGGGTATGAAAAAGAATTTACTTCAAATCATTACATTGGCACTCCTTTTGGTAAACCTTGTACTCAGTGTGCTTATAGTGTTTACCCTTGTGCCTGAAAACCAAAAAGTCAATCAGCTTATTACCGATATATCTGCGGCCATAGATTTGGATCTTACCGATGATGTGGCGGGTAACTACAGCTCCAGTATGGTAATTGACATGGAAAATCTTGCTGTATATACCCTTGAGGATGATTTTACAATCAACCTTAAGGCAGGCGAAGACGGGTCCAACTCACATGTTGCCGTGCTTACCATAGGTATTGACATGGATTCGTCAAATGCCGATTATGCCAAGTATGGTACAGAAGAGGCGCTTGCGGCCAAGGTTACCATTATCCGCAGTACACTCAATTCCACCATAGGCGGATTCAGCTATGAAGAGTTTATGGCTGATGAGACAGCTGTAAAGGAAGCCTGCACATCGGCTCTCCAGAGCCTGTTCAATTCGAACTTTATAGTAGGCGTGGAATTCAGCAGCAAGGTATTACAGTAAATGTTATACATAGATTATTATGAAAAGGGGGTGACGGAGGCTTGAGTGAAGTATTATCTCAAAACGAGATAGACAATCTGCTCGCGGCTCTATCCAGCGGAGAGCTCGATGTGGATGAAATGAAAGACGGTCCTGAGAAACAGGTCAAGAACTATGATTTTGCAAGACCTGCCAAATTCTCAAAGGAACACCTTCGTACACTCGAAATTATTTTTGAACATTACGGAAGACTTATTTCTACCAACCTGCCGGCATACCTTCGCAAGAATATACAGGTTGAGGTAATGAACTCCGAAGCAGTAACTTATTCGGAGTTTTCCAACGCCCTGTCAAATCCTGTTATGCTCGGCATAGTGGACTTTCAGCCACTTAAGGGCAATATTATCATGGAACTTGCTTCCAATCTTGTATTTGCTATGGTAGACAGGATGCTCGGAGGTCCGGGAGAACCTCTGGAGCATGAAAGGGATTTTTCGGAGATTGAGCTTCTCATTATTGAGAGAATTATGAATGTGTGTGTCAATCTGCTCCGGGAGCCATGGGAAAATGTGGTGGAAATAAATCCGAGACTTGAAAGAATAGAGACTAATTCCCAGTTTGCACAGATTATTTCACCGAGTGAGATGATTGCTATTGTTACTCTTAATATCAAAATCGGCGAAGTGGAAGGTCTTATGAATATCTGTCTTCCTTATCTGACACTGGAAGAAGTAATGGACAAGATTAATACCAAGTATTGGTTCTCTGCCAGCCAGAGCGAAGAGGGATATAATAATTCCGAACAGATTGAAATGCTTATTGAAAAGGCGCCTATGCCTATTACGGCCATACTCGGCACAAGCAGCATTTCGGTCGGAGATTTTATCAATCTTCAGGTGGGCGATATTATCAGAATTGATACGAGAGTGGAAGATGAGCTTGATGTATATGTCGGCAGCATTAAGAAATTTAAGGCCCTGCCGGGTGCATCCGGTGATGATTACGCCGTAAGAGTTACATCGATAATCAGAGAGAAATAAAGAAAGGGGGATACTTTTCTCATGGATGGAATGCTATCTCAAAATGAAATAAACGCATTGCTCAATGACATGGACGACGACAGCGAAGGCGAACGCCTTAGTGATGTCGAGAGAGACGCCGTCGGAGAGATTGCCAATATAAGTATGGGTACAGCAGCTACCACACTTTTTTCTCTCGTTAACCAAAGAGTGGAAATTTCAACTCCGGTAGTGACACCGGCGACCTGGGATGATATAGTAGATAATTATGAGAGACCGAGTGTATTTATCAGAATAGCATACACGGTAGGTCTTGATGGCAGCAATATACTTGTACTTAAGGAGCATGATGTTAAGATTATCACCGACCTTATGATGGGAGGTGACGGCACCAATACCGAGGGAGACCTGAGTGAACTTCATTTAAGTGCCATAAGTGAGGCTATGAACCAGATGATGGGTTCGGCAGCGACCTCGCTTTCGTCAATGCTCGACAAGACAATCGATATCAGCCCGCCAAAGGCGGATTTGGTAGATTTTAATGCAACATATGATGAGGCAAATATTGACTCATTCCTTGCAGGGGAGTTCGTTAAGATTTCTTTCAAGCTTGAAATAGGAGATCTTATTGACAGTGAGATTATGCAGCTGTATCCGTATTCTTTCGCAAGAGAGATGTATCAGGCATACTGCAAATCAATGGGACTTCCGGCAGACGGGGATGATTCACCGGCACCGGCGCCGGCACAGGCGCAGCCACAGCCGGAACCTGCGCCGGCACCGACGCCGGCAGCTGCTCCGCCACCTGCACCCACACCGCCGCCACAGGCGGCTCCTCAAATGGGAATGCCGATGGGACAGCCTATGGGAATGCCAATGGGACAGCCTATGTATTATGACCCGAATATGATGGCAGCTCAGCAGGTAAATGTACAGCCGGCACAATTCCAGCCGCTGATGGGGGATTTTAATCCTCTACAGCAACAGGAAAATATAGACCTGATTATGGATGTGCCCCTTGATGTGACAGTAGAGCTTGGACGCACTACAAAGTCTATTCAGGAAATACTTGAGTTTAACCCCGGAACAATCATCGAGCTTGACAAAATTGCCGGAGAGCCGATAGATGTCCTGGTTAACGGTAAATATGTAGCCAAAGGAGAGGTCGTTGTTATCGAAGAAAGCTTTGGAGTGCGTATTACTGAGATTATAAAAGATTAATAATCATATATGACAAGGAGAAGAAAGATATGGCAAAGAATATTTTAATTTGTGATGATGCTGCCTTCATGAGAATGATGATTAAGGACATCCTTACAAAGAACGGTTACAATGTAGTTGGTGAGGCAGAAAACGGACTTAAGGCAGTAGAGAAGTATGCTGAAACATCACCGGATCTTGTGCTTATGGATATTACCATGCCTGAGATGGATGGTATTCAGGCTTTAAAGAAAATCAGAGAGTCTGATGCCAATGCAGTTGTAATTATGTGTTCTGCCATGGGACAGCAGGCTATGGTTATTGAGGCTATTCAGTCCGGAGCCAAGGACTTTATAGTTAAACCGTTCCAGGCCGACAGAGTTATCGAGGCTGTTAAAAAAGTACTGGGATAATGATTATACTGGGATCAGTGTCGAATTTTTTGCAGTTTATTGTTGTCTTGCTGATATTTATTTTTGTGTTGGTGCTCACCTATGTGGTTACAAAGCTTCTGGCAGGATATCAGCAGGGCAATATGACTAATAAAAATATAAAGACCATTGAAACATACAGGATTACCCAGAACAAATATATTCAGATTGTTCAGATAGGTAATAAGTATGTAGCTATTAGTGTGTGCAAAGATACCGTTACTTTTCTTACCGAACTTTCCGAGGAGGATATTATCTATCTGCCAAAGCCCGGAGAAAACGGGTTTTCCGGAGGAGAAGCAGGTTTTACGGAAATATTCTCAAAGGTAGCAGGCAAGGCGGTGGCGGGTATTAAGAAGACAGGTAAAACAGATGAGTAAAGGGAAGAAAATTTGTTTAACCGTGTCTCTGATAATTAGTGCTGTTTTTTTGAGTCTTGTACTTGCAGTGGCTCATACCCAGAGGGTATACGCTACGACTACAGACGGTATTTATACCGACCTGACTGACGACGACGGGCTTATTTCATCTACTGATGATGATGAAAATGCTGCGGGAAACGGTTTCAGTATTACATACAACAACGGAGACGGAACCCTGTCCGGAGCGCTTAGGATACTTATTGTTCTTACGGTAATATCCCTTGCGCCGTCAATTCTAATAATGCTTACCTCGTTTACGAGGATAATAATTGTACTGCATTTTGTCAGACAGGCAATAGGTACACAGACTGCCCCACCCAATCAGGTATTGGTTGGGCTTGCTTTGTTTTTGACGCTTTTTATCATGAGCCCGGTTTTTACTGAAATAAATGAGGTAGCACTTAAGCCGCTTGATGCCGGGGAAATCACCGAGCAGGAAGCTCTGGATGCCGGACTTGTTCCTTTGAGAGAGTTTATGTACGGACAGACACAGACCAAGGACCTTAATCTCTTTTTGGAAATTTCGGGGTATGAGGATGCGGAGAGCGCAGACGATGTGCCTTTCAATGTGCTTGTGCCGTCGTTTATACTTAGTGAGCTGAGGACGGCTTTTATAATCGGTTTTTTGATTTATATACCGTTTATCATCATCGACATGGTTGTTGCGTCGGTGCTGATGTCAATGGGTATGATGATGCTGCCGCCCACTACGATTTCCATGCCGTTTAAGATACTTTTGTTCATTCTTGCGGACGGTTGGGATCTTGTTATCGGAAATCTGGTAAAGACATTTTATTAAAGTAAGAAAGGGGGATGGACTTTATGATTACTGCTGAGCAGGTTATGGATTTAACCAGAGAGTCTATTTATCTTATAATAATCTGCGGCGCTCCGTGCCTTTTGGTATCGCTTGTCGTCGGACTTGTTGTCAGTATTTTTCAGACTGTGACATCCATCCAGGAACAGACACTTACCTTTGTACCCAAGATTTTAAGTGTGTTTGTGGTAATAATGCTTTTCGGAGGCTGGATTATAAACAATATTACCACCTTCATGGCTGATTTATGCAATAATTTCAGCGTATATTTAGGATAACGGTATGGTAAGCTACTCTTTTACGCTGGAGGCATTTGAATATTTTCTGCTTATAATGGTGAGGATTACGAGCTTTGTGATGACGGCACCGTTTTTTAATCTCGATTCCTTCCCGGGAAGGGTTAAAATCGGGTTTTCCGGTCTTACATCAATACTGTTGTTTTATACGCTGCCCGCAGCCTCCCTCGATTATGACAGTGTTTACGGGTATGCCATCATCATTATAAAAGAGGCTATGACAGGTCTTTTGCTTGGATTTGCCACAAATATCTGTACATATATAGTGCTTTTTTCAGGAAGATTGATAGATATGGAGGTAGGACTTTCCATGGCGACTGTTATGGATCCGACCACAAGAGAACAGTCTTCGCTTACCGGTACATTCTACAATAACATGATTATGATGATGCTCGTTGTACTGGATATGCACCTTTTTATTTTCAGGTCTTTCGTGGACTGTTTTGAGGTAATCCCAATATCGCAGGCTATATTTGACTATGACCATCTTTACCAGTCGATGATTACATTTATTACCGATTATATGGTTATAGGATTCAGGATAATACTTCCTGTTTTTGTCAGTATTATGCTTCTTAATGTAATACTTGCCATTATGGCAAAGGTTGCACCGCAGATGAATATGTTTGCCGTAGGTATGCAGCTTAAGATTATTGTGGGATTTATGGTGCTATATGTGGTTACCGACCTTATGACATATATTTCAAATTATGTGTTTGAAGAAATGAAGAAGATGATGGTGCTTTTTGCACGGGGAATGTATTAGACATGGAAGAATTATTCATAGGCAAAGGCGTGGTTATACCGCTTGATTTGCAGTTTTTCGCAGATGATGCCGGGGATAAAACCGAAGAGCCTACAGCCAAAAAGCTTGATGATGCCAGAAAAAAAGGTCAGGTTTCAAAGAGCAAGGATTTGACCAATGCCGTTGAGCTTATAGCTCTCTTTGTTATCCTTAAGGTAATGATGGGAACCATAGGTTCAAACCTTTTGAATAATTTTGAAGGATACTACCGGCTGATACCCGATATTGTCCATGACAACGGACAAGGTCTTACACTTGTGACCTTTAACTACCTTTTGAGAAACTGTATTGTCAGAATGATTGTAATATGTATACCGATTTTTCTCATAGGTATGTTTGTTACTATATTAATAAACATTTACCAGGTTAAGTGGAGGATAACCACTGAGCCTCTGCAGCCGAAGTTCTCAAAAATGAATCCCCTGTCGGGATTTAAGAGGATTTTTTCGATGCAGTCCGTGATGGAACTTTTAAAGTCAATAGCGAAAATCCTGCTTATTGCGATAGTGGCCTATACGGAGATAAAAAACAATTCGGATGTGCTTTTTGCCCTTTATGACATACCTCTTTTCAGAGCAATAGCCGTGCTTGGAAGCATAGCCATAAATATGGGCATTAAAATTTCCGTACTCATGCTTGTTATCGGCATTGTGGATTATGTATATCAGAAACATAAATTCCACAAGGATATGATGATGACAAAGCAGGAGGTTAAGGATGAGTACAAAAATGCCGAAGGAAGTCCGGATGTAAAGAGCAAACAGAGGCAGAGGATGAGAGAGGCATCAAGAAGGCGAATGATGCAGGATGTACCTCAGGCGGATGTCATTATTACAAACCCGACACATATAGCTGTGGCATTAAAGTATACTCCCGGGGAGCAACAGGCGCCTGTGCTTGTGGCTAAAGGAGAAGATTATCTGGCACAGAAAATAAAAGAAATTGCCAGAGAAAACGATATAGAGATAGTTGAAAACAAACCTCTTGCAAGGATGATATATATGAATGTGGAGATAGGGGAGATGATACCTCCCGAGCTCTACCAGGCTGTGGCTGATGTGCTTGTATATGTCGGAAAGATAAAGGGGAAATTTAAATAAAAAGAAAGGAAGGTGAGAGAATGATTAAAAAATCAGATGTTGGTATAGCACTGTATATACTTGCCGCTGTATTCTTTTTCATCATTCCTATTCCTTCCTTTGTGCTAGACCTTATGCTTGCGCTGAATATATCGATAGCTCTCATTGTACTTATGAATGTTATCTTTGTTACCGAAGTGCTTGATATGTCATTTTTCCCGACCTTGCTTTTGTTTACGACGATTTTCAGGATAGCGCTTAATGTATCTTCGACAAGACTTATCCTTACCACCGGAAGCCCCGGTAATGTCGTTTCCACCTTCGGACAGTTCGTCGGAGGAGGCAACCTCGTCATCGGTGCCATTATCTTTATTATCCTTATCATTATACAGTTTGTTGTTATCAATAAGGGTTCGGAGCGAGTATCTGAGGTAACGGCAAGATTTACACTTGACGCTATGCCGGGTAAACAGATGGCTATTGATGCCGACCTTAATACCGGTGCCATAGACGATAAAGAAGCAAAAAGAAGAAGAGATAAAATACAGGAAGAGGCATCGTTCTTTGGTTCCATGGACGGTGCCACAAAGTATGTAAAGGGAGATGCGACCGCAGGTCTTATTATTACCGGAGTAAACCTTGCCGGAGGAACGATAATGGGTATGATGAGAGACGGACTGCCGGCTCTCGAGGCGCTTCAGACATTTGGCGTGCTTACCATAGGTGACGGACTTTCTTCACAGATTCCGTCTCTTCTCATATCGCTTTCAACAGGTATACTTGTCACCAAGGCGTCCAAGGAGTCTGATGTGGGAACTGTACTTATCAGTCAGCTTTTCGGTATACCGAAGGTACTTTATATAGTGGGTGGGGTTATTATGTTCCTTGGAATTGCAACCCCGCTTTCAATCCCGATTTTCCTTAGCTACGGAGCGGCATTTATAGCGGCGGGAAGAGTGGTTGAGAAAAATCTCGGAGTTGAGGCTATAACCGAAGAAGTGACTGCGGAAGAAACCGAGGCCGAGGAGATAAGGCGGCCGGAGAATGTTACCTCGCTTTTACATGTCGATCCTATAGAGCTGGAGTTCGGTTACGGTATTATACCGCTTGCTGATGTGAATCAGGGCGGAGACCTTCTTGACAGGGTTGTTATGATTAGACGCCAGATAGCTTTGGAACTCGGTACTGTGGTACCGATAATAAGACTCAGGGATAATATCCAGCTCAACCCCAATCAGTACATTATAAAAATAAAGGGAATACAGGTGACGGAAGGAGAAATCCTATTCGACCATTATATG
>CAJOOU010000044.1 GCA_905236735.1 uncultured Eubacterium sp.
AACAGCTTAATAATTTCTATTAACAAGTTGGCTAAGTTTGTTAACAATGAAATTAGCTGGATGATCAAGGATGGATCCTTTTTCTTTCCCATGATTTTCCTCCTTCCTATAAGTTGCCCCCGACGAGGGGCAAAACAATAGTTCCTATTGCCCCGTCTTCGGATAGGCTCCCGTAAGGTGGAAAGCTACCATTCTCTTCTTTTACCGATCACTAATATCCCTAAGAATATTAATAAGCCTCGGTGCAACCTCATATGCTGCAACAAAGTCTTCGATTATCTCATGGTCATGGAGATCATCAGCGGCATCATACTTGTCCAGATACTCATTTTCGATCAGATAATCGATAAAGTTGTTGGCATATTCTACTAACTCCTTCCTTGTAACGTCTGTTCCATTTTTTATGAAATTATTCATTTCTTTTCCTTTCTTTCGCATGAATGGTTGCTTATATTAAAAAAGAGAAACTGACGAAGCTTTAAACGCCGAAGTTTCTCTGTTGGTTTTATATGAAAACACAAAAATAACCCCAGAAAGCGTCTGGAGTTATTTTGGCTTATTTAAGTATTCATTATTATCAACGATATTATACCACCAATATTGATATCTGTAAAGACAAAACTAACTTGCAACAAAAAAGAGCACCAGTTAGTGCTCCGTTTTGCAAAAAGAAAATCCGCACATCGATACGACGCACAAGAATACCTTGTCAGACCATGGAAAAGACAAGGTATCCGACAACAACCGTACTCATGAGAGTTGCGGATGAAAGCCCAAGGACTTTATCGGAATGATCGATATAAATATACCTATCTACCAGCCAAGCCAAGAATACTATCAAGCAAACTACCAACAAATTTGATATAAAATAAAACGCACTCATAAAACCATCCTCCCAAATTCGTTTGCCTTATAATATATGATACCACCCGCATACAGGTTATCATTCCCTATGCGAGTGGTATAGTTTTTGGGCTGATTAGTATCCGTATGCGTACTGGATAAGATTCTTAAGTACCCTTTCTGATCTTTCAGCTCTTTCTTCGTACATATGCTTGCCGATCTGAATTGCTATAGATGTTGCTGCTGCAGCTACTACTGAATTGATTAAGTATAATGTTGTTGTTCCCATAATATCCTCCCTTCATCCCGATTTTTCATCGGGGGTGCTAATAATGTACAAATTCGTTTTTACACAAAAAAACGAGCCATATCTATCTTGTCTTATCAGATCGATAGAAAATGACCCGTCCTAATTCGTATTATACTTGTTAAGTCGCTTGTTTTTCTTAACAATGGTATATTAACACGTTTATTATCATTTGTCAACAATATTTATGATATTTTTTAAAAGAATTTTTCAATCCCATCCGCTATCCCTCTGGCGGTCTTTTTAAGCGTCTGCTTCGACCGGTCAGAAGCTTTATCTCCTATCTCAAGGTCTACCGAGGGTATAGTGCTGTAAGATGTCTGGGTCAGATCCATAGGAAGCGATCCGTTCCCTTTGATAGGTACTTCCCTGTCCCTCATACCTTTTATCAAAGCGTCTCCTAAGCTATTATCTGATTGCCATGTCATATTGACAGGCGGCATAGCCCTGTAACTTGATACATCCGGCACACTGCAATAGAAAGCCCCGCTATTATTTTGAGATGAATCATAATGTATGGATATGTGGCAGTCAGCGTAATTATTGGCAATAAGCGTTCTTGCTATATTGTCCAACTGAACATCATCTGTCTCCCGTATCATAAGAACATCATAACCACGTCTAAGAAGTATCTTCTTAACCATCTTTGCAGCATTAAGATTAGCCTGTGCTTCCGATGTCCCGTCAAGCATAGTTGCTCCAGCTGATACTGCTACTGCTGTCGTTTCCCCGGCGGCGGTTGTACCTGATGTCACTTTTGGCGAACCGTCCGGATGACACAGCGTTTTCTGGGACGAGCCCCCAAGAGTGCCGTGTCCAGCGTTAATACAAACAGTTATATGCCTCGCGTTCGGATCCTTTTGCTGATAAAGCGCAGCCTGCCCGGAGTTGATCTTCGAGTTTTTGGCATACTCCCAAGACTGGTCAAACGATATCATCTCTTTCGAAATAGCTTTTTTGGAAGCAGCCTCAGTATCCGCAGAATAACCCATAATAAGTGTAGCTGCACATAATCCGGATACAACAAGGCGCTTTGTTATATTTAAGTACGTTTTTCTTAACAATATTCTTCTCCTTTAAACTACTTCTTTGCATGTTCTCCCAGTTCCTTCGGGATCATAGCAGACAATCTTTCCTTAATAATATGCGTGCTATCCCCTCTTGCTATACTCGCACATCCCTCTACGATTATCAAGTTGATAAGCGGGATATGTGCTTCGTCGTCATAAGCGTCAAAATTAAGTGTATCGGCATAGTACATGGAACAACCAATGTCATAAATGATATCTTCTGGTAATCCATCCAGAACAAGCGGTATAAGCCGGGAAAGTATGTGGTATTTTTTTGTTATACTCTCGCTTTTAATATACTCGTCGGCTTCCATCAGTCCTGGCAGCTCAATAAGTTCAGATATATGGCAAAAATAATCCAGGATATTATATACATCCTTGGCCATATTATCGGCATTATAGCTGTCAATTTCGTTAGCAAGACAAATAGATGCCTTTTTTAAAGTTTTAAACATATGATCTCTCATGATAATCTCCTATTCCATCTAATCTGCCGGATTAAGTGGCAATAGCCAGGTTGTTAAGACTGGCTTTGTTTAATGCTCGGTTGGTGTACTACCGAACGCCTAAAGTCGTTCGGCTTCTTGTCTCAATAATGTGCATTATATTATATTTATACATTTTTTACAACAAAAAAGCCAGATATAAGGATAATATCCCAATATCTGGCAATGTATACGGCTTAAAGGTTGTTCGCCAATAGGAGAAGAATCTGCTCGAAAGTCATTCTCCCTTTCTCGGATTTGGCCAGGGAGCAATTTCTTTCTACTCTCTCAAGCAAGAAGTCAGCAGACTTCTTATCTCCTGATATGGCATGCTCTGCCGCTTTCTTATATCCTTTCCGTAATCCGCTTCTTTGTATGCCTTCGTACCATCTGTTGGCGGAAAAGGCACTAAAGTATAATTCATCCACGGATACGGAATTTCTTGTTATGCTCATAATTGCCCTCCTTTCAGGCAAGTGTATAAACTCGCCCGAAGAGGGCATTTTTCAGTTACTGGAAATTATTCGTCTGCCATCTTATAAACCAGACTGATCACCTGAAGGATCAGAATAGCGAGTGACAAAAGAATAATGTTTCGCTGCTTCTTCTTTGACATAAGCAACTCCTTTCTTTAAAATTCTTGAAATTTTAAGAGAATCATGGTAAAATACAAGCATCATCGTGGGGAGCCGGCCCTCGAAAAATGCTTGTAAAAGGGGTCTGTCTTAACCAAACAGCTTAATAATTTCTATTAACAAGTTGGCTAAGTTTGTTAACAATGAAATTAGCTGGATGATC
>CAJOOU010000045.1 GCA_905236735.1 uncultured Eubacterium sp.
GATGCCACAGCCTGCAGCACGGGAAAGAAAACTACGGTTGTGGTAATATCTTCCGATTGCATGGGAGCCGGTAATGATGAGCTCGGAGCTTCACTTATGAAGGCGTTCGTTTTTGCTCTTACGCAGCAGGATATTTTGCCTGACAAAATCCTGCTATACAACGGAGGAGTAAAACTGGCTGTTCAGGGAGCACCTACGGTGGAAGATTTAAAAAATCTTGAGAAGGCGGGTGTCATAATAGAAGCCTGCGGAACATGTCTTAATTTTTATGAGCTCAGCGACAAGCTTGCAGTAGGCAGTGTAACCAATATGTATGCAATAGTTGAGAGCCAGCTTCTTGCTGACAATATAATAAGACCCTAATGATAGAAAAAAAACAGAGAATAATTTTTACTTTTGAAAAAACAACTCATGTAATAAAAACGGAAATGAAGTGCAAAGATGCCGGAATGCCGGGACGGGTCATACCCGTCCCAACTGCCATTTCCGCGGGCTGCGGTCTTTGTTTTATGGCTGATATAGAATACAAAGACGAGCTGATTTTGTTTATGGAAAAAGAAAACATAGAAATAGAGAATACTTATGAAATGATGTTATAGTGCTTATAAGGGCATGGATTATCACTGTTATGCAAAAAAAGTAGTGGTTAGTCATGCCTTTTCGTTTGACAATTTTGAGAATTCTTATTAAAGTTTAAGTATCAGTTTTTAAGGGATTAAAAACAAATATAGAGGTCAGAAGGGCACTTTTATGGGGTGACCCGTAAATATTTCAAAATGATATGGAGATGCTTATGAGTAAAGTAAAAATTATGGCAGAAAAGAACACTAACACAAAGCTCAAAGATTTCATGGAAACATACATGAGGCGTATAGAGGCAACGCCGGCAGGTATGTGTCCGCTTGCCTTTGAGCTTTCTCTTTTAAAGGCAAGTGAGGTACAGACATGTACCAAATGTACTCCTTGCCGTGAGGGTGTGCCGCAGATGACTATGCTTCTTGAGAAGATTACCAAATGCGAAGGCACAAGAGAAGATCTTGAAGAACTCAAGAGAATTGCCGGTATCGTTAAAGACAGTGCAGACTGTGCTATCGGATATGATACAGCAAATATACTCCTTCAGCATATTGAGACATTTGCGGATGAGTATGAATGTCATGTTGAAAACAGAGTCTGTCAGAACGACATTGAGCAGAAGGTGCCGTGTGAGGCTATGTGTCCTGCACATGTAAATGTACCTGCTTATATTGCTCTTACCGGAATGGGAGACTATGCAGGAGCAATCAATATGATTAGAAAGGACAATCCTTTCCCGACGGCATGTGCCCTCATCTGTGAGCATCCATGTGAGGAGAGATGCCGCAGAAATATTATTGATGCACCTATTAATATCAGAGGTATCAAGAAGTTTGCCGTTGATCAGCTTGCAGCTGATAAGGTAAAGGTACCGGAAAGACTTGTAGATACAGGTAAAAAGATTGCTATTGTCGGCGGCGGCCCGAGCGGTCTTACTGCTGCGTACTTCCTTGCTCTTATGGGACATAAATGTATGATCTTCGAAGAAAAGGAGAAACTCGGCGGTATGCTTCGCTATGGTATTCCGGCGTACAGATTCCCGAGAGAAAGACTTGACGAGGATATCAGAGCAATCCTTAGCGTAGGAAACATTGATGTTACTTATAACACAAATGTTGACACGGCAAAGATGAAAGAGATAACATCTGAGTATGATGCTGTTTATGTGGCTATCGGTGCTCACACAGGTAAGACACTTAAGCTTGCAAATATAGATGCAAAGGGCGTAAGCTCAGCAGTAGACCTTCTCCGTGAAATCGGATATGACAGATATCCTGACTTCCATGGCAAGAAGGTGGCAGTAGTCGGCGGCGGTAATGTTGCAATGGACTGCGCAAGGACTTCGGTAAGAGCAGGTGCTGATTCGGTAACTGTTATTTACAGAAGAAGACAGGAGGATATGACAGCTCTTGCTTCAGAGGTAGAGTCGGCTATAGCAGAGGGTGTAGAGATGCTCACACTTCAGGCACCGGGAGACATCGTTGTTGACAGCGAAGGAAACTGCACAGGTATCAAGGTGCAGCCACAGATGATAGGTGCTGTTAAGGGCGGAAGACCTGCTCCTGTAAATGCCAACAAGCCGGAAGGATTTGTAGAGGCTGATGTAATCCTTATCGCAGTAGGTCAGGATATAGTATCGGCTCCGTTTGAAGAATTTGGTATGCAGGCAGAGCGTGGAGCATTCAAGGCTACAGAATACTTAGAGGCTGAAGGCTATGACAACATCTTTGTGGGTGGTGACTGCCAGACAGGTCCTAAGACTGTAATAAAGGCTATTGCAGCAGGTAAGGTATCAGCTCTTAACATTGACAGATATCTCGGATTCAACCACAAGCTTGATTGCGGAGTAGAGGCACCGGAACCGACACCTAATGACACAACGCCTAAGGGCAGAGTAAACATTACTGAAAGGGAGGCACGCATCAGAAGAAACGACTTTTTAGGAGTGGAAAATGAGATGAGTCTTGAGGAAGCTAAGCAGGAGTGCGGCAGATGCTTAAGATGCGACCACTTCGGCTGCGGTTCTCTCGAAGAGTGCCATGATGTATATGCATAAGGAAATTGATTCAAAAGAAGTATTCAGTTTTAATTATTACACCTATAAGGAGCCCTTTACGGGCTCCTTTAACGGTATGAGGTACAGGATATCCCGAGAGGAAAATGAGGATGGGCAGCCGTACTTTGAAGTTGTGACCTGGCCGGAGCCGTACTGTGAGGACAAAACAGCAGATGAGCTGAAAAAAACAGCAGAGTTTGAGTTTAGCGAAGACGGTAAAGAGGAAGCTGTTGAGTACCTTAATGATGTATGGGAGAGAGAATTTTTCGGACAATAATGAAAAAAACACTTGAAAAATCTCTCAAGATGATGCAAAATATATTTAGTAAAAAGATTGTAGCATATTTGAGGAATTGATTTAGTGTAAGAGGGGGAAGTATGGAAACACTTGGAGCATTTGCAGTGCTTTTACTTTGCGTTACCGTAGCTTTTATAGCACATCATCGTAACGGCAAAGGAAGTATAAATTCTTAAGTAAAGGCGTTTTAAGGTGGCTGTCGCAGAATGCGGCAGCCACTGATATTTAAGGGATGTAAGTATGATTTTGGCTTTTAAAATTTTATGTCTGCTTGTTACTGTTTTTACAATATGGCTGAGCCTTGTTGTCGGAGAACATTCAAGAGCGCACAGACTGATGTCGATGGTGCTTCTTTTGGTGTTCTTTTTTAATGTTCTTGAGATATTGGAAATCGTCAGCGGACAGTTTGTTATATGCCGTTTTGTGGAATATCTGCTTATAACACAGAACCTTTATCTTTTATTTTTCTATATTCTCGAATACCATGAGATAAATCTAAACGCCCTTTCAGGCATTTTGCTTGCGGTGCTTACGATTACGGACGGAGCTTTAGTTATGTCGTTCGGAAACGAAAGAAGGATAAACACAATTCTCGAACTTTATATGGCATTTTTTTATCTGATGATAATAGTTGCCGCCATACTTCCGAGGATAATGTTCAGATACTCAAACAGAGAACTTTCTGTTGCCTTGACTCTTACAGCTGCGTTTTTCATACCTCTTATAGGGATACTGCTTCAGGTCGTCTATCATATAGATGACGGCACAATGGTAAGTGCGTGCTTCCTTATTACCATGCTTATAATTATTTATCTGCTTTTTACGGGTAAAATGGGCGATTCAAGACTGATTGTCGGAGACAGGGTTTATTCCGATTCGCCGATAGCCACGGCTCTTTTTGACGAGGATATGTTTTTTATGGGCATAAATACAAGCGGTCAGGAGTTATTTGCTGAGGCAATAGCCGATGTTGTAGGAAATGAGGCGGACATCCGTCATGAGAATGTTCAGAGGTTGGTAGCTGAGTTTATTTCCGATAAAAATGACGGTGATGTATTTGAGTATGAGGGGAAATTCTACAGATGGACATCACGGACAATTTATTCCAAGAAAAAGATTCGCGGTTATGTAATGCAGATGATAGATGTGACAGGCGAGGTAAACGAGCTTAAAAAAGTGGCTCTTCTGAAGGAAAAGGCTGAAAAGGAGAATGAAAACAAGGCCCTGTTCCTTGCTCAGAGCACTCATGATTTAAGGACTCCGCTTCATGCCATTTTAGGTGTAAGTGACATTTTAATGACGAGAGATTATTTAAGGCATGAGGATAAAAAACTTGTTACCTATATTTCGGCAACGGGTAACTCTCTTATGAGGATAGTAAATTCCATATTGGATTATTCCAAACTCGAAGCCGGACTTTTTAAGCTCGCAAGCAGAGAATATAAAATCCTGCCCGTTCTTTCCGAACTGCTACAGATGTGCATTATTAATCTGAACAGCAAATCGGTCGCAGTCAGGATGTCGATTACGACAGAATATCCGGAAATCATCGTGGGTGACGAGCTGAGAATAAAGGAGATGATACAAAATATTCTCTCCAATGCAATTAAGTTTACCGACGAGGGAAGTATTGACTGTGATATTTCATACAGCATACAAGACGGTGATACGGTGTGTATGAAGTGTGTGATAAAGGACACGGGAGCCGGCATGGATAAAAAGACTCTTGATACCATATTTGAGCCTTATGAATCGGATGCCATAAATAAGAAAAAAGAAGGCACCGGTATAGGTATGAGCGTGCTCAAATCCCTTGCTGAAATGATGGGAGGGAACGCATGGGCCTACAGCGACGGCAAAAACGGAAGTGAAGTCGGTTTTACGATTTTACAGAAATACAAAGGACAGGAGATGAATGAGGCAGTCTGTCTTGACAATCTTAAGATGGAAACTGACGGAGGAGTGCTCGCACAGGTTGTAAAACCCGGATTTGTATATCCCAAGGCCAGAGTGCTTTTGGCTGATGATATAGATATGAACCGTGAGATTTTTTACAATCTCACAAAGCCGTGGAAGTTCATACTTGAAGAGGTCGCGGACGGAGATGAGGCAGTGGAGATGGTAAGACATACGCATTATGACCTTATTATTCTGGACTATTTTATGCCGAGAATGCTTGGAACCCTGGCGGCAAAAGAAATAAGGGAAATCTGTGATACTCCGCTTGTGCTTATGAGCGCAAATGTACAGGGGGAGGATGCGGAGAAATATGAGGCTGAAGGTTTTGCGGCAGTATTATCCAAACCTCTTAATATGAATGATGTCAGAAATGTGATAGAGATGCTTTTACCGGAAGACCTAAGACTTGCGCCGGATATGTCGAGCGGTATGGATGAGAGAGCTCTCAATTTTTCTGTACTCAAGAGAAAACGGCGTACATACGCCCTGTATGCTGAAGAGGTCAGAGGTCTGATAAAGAGTATTGAAAACGACTATTATAAAAATATAGATACATTCAGAGTAAAGGTACATGGCAATAAAGGCTCGTCAAAAAACATAGGCAAACACCAGATGGCTTATTATTCGGAGGTAATGGAGATGGCGGCCAAGGCTGACCACAGAATGTTTATAGAGGAAAACCTTGGCGGATATGTGGACGAACTTAGGGGTGTGCTTGATGAAGTAAATAAAAATATCGAGCATATGGACAGGATGATAGAAAATGAAAAGAGCGCCGCGTCGGTAAGCGTGGCAGAGAGCACTTCGGAGCTTTTTTCGCAGCTTAAAAAAGGGTTTGAAACCTATAATATGGTTCTCCTTGAACAGACCAAGGACAGGCTTGCTCTTAAGGAGCTTTCGCCTGAGGAAAAACAGCTGCTTGATGCTGCCATAAAAGATATTTACGAATTTGAGTACGAACATGGTGCCTCGCTCTTTGAAAACACATAAAATTATAGTATACTGTTATGA
>CAJOOU010000046.1 GCA_905236735.1 uncultured Eubacterium sp.
AGGGGAGCTGCGGATAAGCGGCTGAGAGTAAGGTAAGCCTTAGACCCTTTTAACCTGTTGGATAATGCCAGCGTAGGAAGTATGAGCGATAATCTCAGATTTTTTGAGCGTTTGCATTTGCAAGCGCTCTTTTTTAATCAGACCTTGGATTAGCAGAAATGGAGGACAAAATGAACGCAAGTGTAGCAATTCAGGTATTGCCGAGCACACCTGATGAAGATGAGGTAATCAGAATAGTAGATGAGGTGATTGATTATATCAAATCGACCGGATACAGCTACTATGTGGGCCCGTGTGAAACATCCATAGAGGGCGATTATGACGGACTTATGGAAATAGTAAAAAACTGTCAGATTGTTGCGGCAAAAGCCGGATGCAGTGCAATGAATACCTATGTAAAGATTTCTTATAAGCCGGAAGGAGAAGTGCTTACAATTGAAAAAAAGGTTACCAAGCATCATAAGTAAAATACCGGCAGCAGCAGCTCTTATAATCCTTGTGGTTTTATGGGAGGTGCTGTGCCTTTCGGGAAGAGTACCGGAATATATGCTTCCGTCACCTGTTGATGTGGCAAAGGCTTTTGCGGGAGATTTTAATATAATGATTACTCATGGGGCGGTTACATTAACCGAGGCTGTTTCGGGGCTTTTCCTCGGAATAGTTTTGGCCTTTTTAATGGCTACTTTGATGGATCATTTTTTGGTGATAAATCATGCGTTTTTTCCGCTTATGGTGATAACGCAGACAATACCTACGATAGCAATTGCACCGCTACTCATTTTGTGGATGGGATTCGGAATGGCTCCTAAGATTACACTGGTAATAATCACAACCTTTTTCCCTATAGCTGTTGGACTTTTGGAGGGCTATAGCAGTGTGGACAGTGATGTAATAAATCTTATGAAGACAATGAAGGCAAATAAAAGGCAGATTTTTTTCCATGTGAAGCTGCCGGCGGCCCTGCCGCATTTTTTCTCGGGACTTAAGATTTCGACCTCGTATGCGGTTGTAGCGGCTGTGGTTTCGGAATGGCTTGGCGGCTTTGAAGGACTTGGCGTTTATATGACAAGGGTTAAAAAGGCGTATGCGTTTGACAAAATGTTTGCCGTAATTATTTTTATTGTCATCATAAGTCTTGCGCTGATGTTTTTAGTGGGCGTCCTTAGGAGGATTGTAATGCCTTGGGAGAAAATAGAGAGGAATAAATAAAATGAAAAAGATACTTACAACAATACTTACAATAACAACAATAATGGGACTTTGTGCGTGTGGAAATTCGGCCGAGAGTGCAAACAGTGCATCGGCTGATGCGGCGTCTGGAGAGGCGGAGCTTACAGAAATAACTTTCTGCCTTGACTGGACACCTAATACAAATCATACGGGAATATATGTCGCAGATGCACTCGGCTATTTTGAAGACGCCGGAATAAAGGTAAATATTGTACAGCCGCCCGAAGACGGAGCGGAGCTTATGTGTGCATCGGGGCAGGCTCAGTTTGCAGTATCTGCTCAGGATACAATTGCAGCGGCTTTTGATTCTGATGAGCCGCTTGAAGTAACTTGTGTGGCAACACTTTTGCAGCATAATACATCGGGAATAATATCGAGAGCAGGAGATGGTATAGATACTCCGGCAGGACTTGAGGGTAAGACATATTCGACATGGCAGTCGCCGATAGAAATAGCAATGCTTGAAAATGTTATGCAGGCAGATGGAGCGGACTTTAGCAAGGTGACGCTTATTCCTAACGATATTACCGATGAGGCAGCAGCGCTTAGCGCAAACCAGACAGATGCCGTGTGGGTATTCTATGGATGGAGCGGCATTAACGCAGAACTTAGCGGGGTAGAAACGGATTATTGGAACTTCAGTGATATAAACGAAATCTTTGACTATTACACACCGATGCTTATCGCAAACAATGAGTTTTTAGAGGAAAATCCGGAAGTTGCAAAGGCATTTCTTGCGGCGGCAGCCAAGGGATATGAGTATGCAATTGAAAATCCGCAGGAAGCAGCAGATATGCTGATAGAGGGAGATACAACAGGCTCGCTTGTGGGAAGTGAAGAACTTGTATATGCCAGTCAAAAGTGGGTTAATGAGCAGTATGTTTCCGATGCACCTTACTGGGGATATATAACTCCCGAAAGATGGGATGATTTTTACTCATGGCTTTATGAAAATTCTCTTACCGAAAGGGATCTTTCCGGCCAGTTTTACAGTAATGAATATCTGAGTGAATAGTATGAGTCTGCTTGAAGTAAAAAACATAACACAAAAATATGGCGATGAGGTCATCATAGAAGACATAAATATGGAGATTGACGAAGGAGAAACAGTTTCTCTTTTGGGGATGAGCGGCGGAGGAAAAACAACGCTGTTTAATGTAATATCGGGACTTTTGAGACCGGAAAGCGGACAGATAATATTATCCGGAGAAGATATTACCGGTAAAGCCGGGCACATCGGATATATGCTGCAAAAAGATATGCTTCTTGATCATAAAAGAATTGTGGATAATGTCGCCCTCCCTATGGTCGTATCGGGGATAAATAAAAAAGAGGCCGGAGAAAGAGCTTCGGCTTTTTTTGAGGAGTTTGGTCTTGCAGGATGTGAAATGAAATATCCGAGAGAACTTTCCGGCGGAATGAGACAAAGGGCTGCGCTTCTCAGGACCTACCTTTGCGGCAGGGATGTGATACTTTTAGATGAGCCGTTTTCGGCCCTTGATGCCATTACCAAATCCGAGATGCATAACTGGTTTTTGGATATTACGGAAAAATACAATATGACAGCGGTTTTTGTTACTCATGATATAGACGAGGCGATAATGCTGTCAGAAAAGGTATATATCCTCTCCGGCAAACCCGGACATATTACGAATGTGTTTGAGATTAAGACGCCTAAACCGCGGCACAGGGATTTTGCACTTACGCAAGAATTCCTTGAGTATAAAAGAGAAATATACAGCTCTCTTAAACTATAAAGCGGAAGGAAATAATAATAAAAAAAACTGCGGATTTTTCCGTAGTTTTTTTGTTAAACGCCGGTTCGGGCTAAGATGTAGCTGAGACGGGCTGAACGGTATTGCGTAAAGGGGATAATTTATTTATGATATAACTTGCCGTAATTGGATTGGGACTGGGCGTAGCAATGTGCGTATCCCATAATGATTGTTAGCAAAACTGACAACTGAAAAGCTTTATGCTAAAATAAACTGCGGAATATAGAGTCATTTGGTGCGGATAATGTCAGATTGCGTTTTTCTGATAACATTATACCTATATCAAGAAGAAATATGACCAGGTTAAAGGAAGTTTTTTTTGATTATTTTGAAGGAATTGCGATAAGGGTTTAAAAATGCAGGATTTGATAATTACATGGTTAACCTATGCTGTTGAGGTGGCAAAGATATTTTTACTAACGGATTGTATATTTAAGGTAAGGATTAAAAGAAATATATGGATATGGTTTCTTGGGGTATCGGTCTATCTTATAGGTGTAAGTTTATTTGCTTCAAATGCGTGGATTATCCCAAATACTTTTCTGGTTGTATTTACCGTGATTATAGGATTAAAAGAGAAAAAACAGTGGGGAAAAGTAATTCTCTTTTATGTGTTAGTCAGCATTGTTGATATAATTAATGCTTTTATAATTGCGGTTATTTTAAGGAAGAAGGAGAGTGTATTTGCTGATGAGGGATGGGCGTTGGCAATCAATTGTATTTCTCTCTTATTCATAGTTGGAATTCTTCTTTATACCAGATTTACGAAAAAGGATATCAGGAATATAGAAGTAAGCAAAAAGCATCTGCCCATATATATTATTGGACTTTTGGCAGTGTCTCTGTATCTTACCTCTCTATTGGTGGTTCTGACAGGATATGAGGTTATTCTGGCGCAAAGATATATGATAATAACACTTTTTATATCTTCGTTTGTTATATTTATTGTTTTGGGCCTTCTCGTAATTAGTGCTAACAGAAATGAAAGACTAAAGTATGAGATAGATTTAAATCACATTCAAATAGAATCTCAAAAA
>CAJOOU010000047.1 GCA_905236735.1 uncultured Eubacterium sp.
GTTTCGGTACTTGAGACAGCCTCGTCATATAGCTCTGTCATGTGCTCTCCGAGCTTTGATTCGGATTTTAAGATAGATTTTAATGTAGGCTTCGTAACGGGGTGCTTTGCCACAAATATTGTGCAGCAGTCTTCGTAGGGCAGGATAGAGGTATCATAGGTACCTATTTTCAGGGCACGCTCAATGATTTCCTGCTTGTCAAAGCCTATGAGCGGTCTGAATACCGGCAGGCTGCAGACTGCATTGGTACATCCCAATGACTGCATGGTCTGAGAGGCCACCTGTCCGATGGATTCTCCGGTGACAAGACCGAGAGAACCGCCTTCGTTGGCAAAATGCTCGGCTATCTTCATCATATATCTCCTCATTATGATGGTAAGCTCATCATGGGGACAGGTCTCGTAAATATACATCTGTATATCGGTAAAGTTGACTATATGCAGATGGATGGGACCTGAGTATCTGGATACTATCTGTGCGAGGTCTATGACCTTTTGCTTTGCTCTCTCCGAGGTATAAGGAGGAGCGTGGAAATAGGTGGCGTCAATTTTGCAGCCGCGCTTTGCTATCATATGACCTGCTACAGGGGAGTCTATACCGCCGGACAAAAGCAGCATGGCTTTTCCGGCAGAGCCTACAGGCATACCGCCTGCGCCCGGAATGACCTTGGAGTAGATGCAGATGTTTTCTCTTATTTCTATATTAATGGTTTCTGCAGGCGTGTGTACATCTACCTTAAGCTCAGGAAAGGCTTCGAGGAGTTTTTCTCCTGCAGCAGCATTAATTTCCATTGAGTTGAGAGGAAAGTTTTTGCGGGCTCTTCTGGCACTGACCTTGAAAGTGAAGTTTTTGGTATCATAGGCTGAGTCTACGAAAGAGACAACATCTTTTAGCAGCTCATCTACGCCTCTGTCATCTGTAAGCATGACCGGACAGATGCCGACAATACCGAATACATTCTTAAGCCTTGAGATAACCTCGGCTTCATCGTAGTCGTCTTCGCAGTGGACAAAGATTCTGCCCTGTTGTTTGGTGACCTTGAAGCTACCGTCTGCTCTTTTTAAAGAATACTTTATCTGTCTGACAAGAGCATCTTCAAATACATGTCTGTTTTTTCCTTTGATGGCGATTTCGCCGTATTTTATCAAAAATGCCTGATACATGGCTACTCCTTTCAGTTATGCCTCTGCCATATTGGTGTGTGGCAGATGGAACCGGCTAATTATATCACAAAGTAGCGAGGAAAGCGAGAGGGGGCAGCTTTCGCAATTCTAAAATAATTCGGAATCCGCTCATTTGCCTACGCAAATGGCTACTTCCTCATTATTTTTAGCATCAAATAAACTATCGTGCTTATATGCATGCATATAGCACGATAGTTTGCTTGATGCTTTTTTAAAAAAGAAAGACGAACGATTGGGGGACCGTTCGTCAGTGTTAGGGGGTATTTTAAAAGGTAGATGTAAATTCTTTTAAATTTACATTTCTTAAGAATATTGGGGGTGTTCTTAAGATGGTTATACTATAGCATAGGATATTATTCTTGTGAAATGCTTAAAACCGATACAAGTATGCGATTTGGTAATAGTAATAGACATTACTATTTAAAAAGCGTATACTTACAAAAGGGAGGATGTAAAGATGACCATTACACAGCTTGAGTATTTTATGGCGGTAGCCGAACATAAAAACATATCCAAGGCGGCAGAGGCTCTTTTTATGACTCAGCCGGCTTTAAGCCGTCAGATAACAGCCATGGAAGAAGAACTTGGCATACATCTTTTTTTCAGGAAAAGCAGACCTATAACCCTGACTCCGGCAGGAGAGGTGCTTTACAGAGGACTCGGCGGATTTACTGAAAAATATTATGATGTTGTAAGAAAGGCTCAGATTATCGGCAGCGGAGTAGGAGGGGCTTTGCATTTCGGAGTACTTCCGGGAATAGATATAGGTGACTTTTTCCCGAAGTATCTTAATTATATGAAAGACAAATTCCCTGATATAGAAATATCGGCGGCGGCCGGAAGCTTTTCGGAGCTTATGAACGGTCTTAAAACCTTTGAATATGATTTCATCATTATAAATGATTTCGGAGTTGATGAGGCTGATAATATAGAGACCTTTCTTATAGATGAACAGCCCAACTACCTCGTTATGTCCAAAAGCCATAAAATGGCCGGTAAAGACAGCTACAGGCTTGAGGATTTTAAGGATGAGGTTTTTGCAATCAATGCGCCGGATGATCTGGCTCATGGTGACAAGGTGCTTGAAAAATGTGCGCTGGCGGGATTTACGCCGAAGTCAATTGTTGCCGAAAATATCAGTCAGTATCTTTTGCTTTTGGAGACAGGTATGGCTGTGGGAGTGCTTAACGGAAGGACGACGGCTCATCACGACCCCAATATGCTTTTTGTACCGATTAAAGAAGTGGAGAGCAACAAAATCCTCCTTGTATGGGATACGGATTGCAAGAATCCAAGCCTTAAAAACGGGATAAGAGGATTTGAAGATATTTTCACAAGTTGAGTAGTCACAAATATTTCACATAAAAAAGCTGTTTTGTCGGTTGACAAAAAACTGCCTGCTATTTAATATGGATTAGGGCATAAGCCTCTTGTAATATGAACCTACTGAACCTACTAATATATAGAAAATGAGGATACAATTACATGGGAATATCTAATGTTTTAACGCTTCTGAGCGGTGTGGCACTTTTTCTTTTCGGTATGTCTCTTATGGGAGACGGGCTGAAAAATGTAGCAGGTAACCAGCTTGAAACCTTTTTATACAAGCTGACCAATACACCGATTAAGGGAGTATTGCTTGGAGCTGCTGTTACGGCTGTTATACAGTCGTCATCCGCAACATCGGTAATGGTGGTAGGTTTTGTTAACTCCGGAATGATGCAGGTATCGCAGGCTATCGGTATTATTATGGGTGCCAACATAGGTACATCAATTACCGGCTGGATACTTTGTCTGTCTTATATTGACGGCTCGAGCGGTATAGCTCAGCTGCTCTCGACTGCCACGATATCGGCTCTTATGGCGATAATCGGTATTTTATTCAGAACACTTGCCAAAAAACAGTCCAGCATACATATAGGAACAATAATGCTTGGATTTGCCATTCTTATGTTTGGAATGCAGTCCATGTCGAGTGCGGTTTCGCCGCTGAAGGAAAATGAGCATTTTGTAAATGCTCTTACAATGTTTGAGAATCCCTTCGTAGGTATACTTGTCGGTATAGCTTTTACGGCGGTACTTCAGAGCGCTTCGGCATCTGTGGGTATTTTGCAGGCTCTTTCGGTGACGGGGTCAATGTCTTTTGCGTCAGCACTTCCTATTATCATGGGTATAGGTGTGGGTGCAGCCTGCCCTGTACTGTTATCATCGGTGGGCACCAATAAAAACGGTAAAAGGACGGCTCTTATATACCTGTTAAACGATTTATTCGGTATGGTATTCTGGTCAATAGTTTTCTACTCGGTAAATGCCGCCGTGCATTTTGAGTTTATGAGTATGACTATGAGCCCGATGAGGATTGCACTTTTAAATACACTTTTCAGGACAGCGACCATTATTGTTCTGCTCCCGTTTGTAAAGACGGAAGAAAAGCTTGTGTTCTGGCTTGTTAAGGATGAGGAAGAAGACGATGAGGATGACAAGGCTGATTTTTCACTTCTCGAGGAAAGATTTTTGTCTTATCCGGCCCTTGCCATAAGAAACTCTCATCAGACCATAGTAAATATGGCATATCTGGCAAGAAAAAATGTGCTTCGTGCCATGAATCTCATGACAGATTACTCGGAGAAAAAATACAACAAGGTAAATTACAAAGAAGACTTTGTGGATAAATACGAAGATAAGCTCGGCAGTTATCTTATGAAGCTGACTGTTAAGGAAATGAACCACACCCAGACCAGAAAGGTGGCTGAGTACCTGCATGTAATCAGCGATTTTGAGCGTCTCGGAGACAGAGCGGCCGATATAGCGGATGTGGGCAAAGAGCTTTATGAAAAGAAGATAGATTTTTCCGAAGATGCAAAACGCGAACTGAATGTCCTGCTTTCTGCCACAAATGAGATTATGACTCTGACGGTAGAAGCTTTTGAAAATGATGATATTGATCTTTCGGCAAGGGTAGAGCCTTTGCATGAGGTTGTAGATGCGCTTTGCGAAGAACTCAAACTCAGTCATTCTGTCAGACTTCAGACGGGCAGATGCGAGCTTTCACACGGATTCCCGTTTAATGAGACCTTGAATGCCTGTGAAAGAATTGCATCCCAGTGTTCACATGTGGCTGTTGCCGTAATTGAGGCAAATGATACCCAGACGGACTATGCGGCTCATGGCAAACTGCAGGAAATCAGAAGTAAAAATAACGAAAGCTATAGGAAACTCGTAGAAGAGTTTACCGGAAAATATAATACAAGCAGTACTGATTTTGCGGGAAGTATTGTAGCGGTGAATTAGGAGAATTATCTTAGCTGATATATAAAGAAGATAATATAAAGAGGAATGCCGGCGGTTAATACCGCCGGCATACTTATGAAAAAGATTTATGTGTATGAAAAGTGAAATGTATCACTAAATTTTGGGAGGAACCTTGCTTTCGGCAAGCAAGGTTATGAAAAAAATTAAAAAGAGTTTTGTCACTAACATGCATACTGTTTCTTTAGTACGATACTAATATACAATCAAATTGTGACTACAATATGTGAAATTATTTATCGATTTGTAAATAAAATATGAACGAATTGTTAACATAAGGCGGATACCAATTCTATGTTAAAAAAGAATCACTCGCTTTCCGGGCTACTTCGTGGTAAAATATTATCCGCAGGAAAAAAGGAAGGGAAATGTTATGAGTATTCGTAAAATCGCGATTGGTATAGGGATAACGATAGCGGTAATTTATCTTGCCGTATCTCTTTATTTTATGAATCATTTTTTACCCAATATTACAGTAAACGGAGTGGATGTGTCCTATAAAAATGCGGAGTCTTCTGAGGAGATTTTTTATGCAAAATCCAAGGATTATGTGCTGACGCTTCTCGAGAGAAATGATTTAGAGGAGACCATTTCCGGAAAAGATGTTAATTTAAGATTTGTATTTAACGGAGAGTTTGAGGAGACGATAGAGTCTCAGAATGCCTTTTTATGGCCGATAAGACTCATTGCCGGCAAAGATATAGAGCTTGCCCAGGTAGCCGATTATGATGAGGAAATGCTTAAAAGCGTCATAGACAATCTCTCATGTATGGATACAGACAGCTGGATAGAGTCTGAGGATGCCAAGCTCGGAGAATATGACGAAAGTCTGGGCATATACAGCCTTACTGCGCCTGTATATGGCACCTGTATAGATGCTGAGACCTTCGATGAGATGGTGTCACTTAAGCTTTCGGGGGTTGAGAGTGAACTTGACCTTGCCGAGGAGGGCTGCTATATAGACCCTGTACTTACGGAAGATACAAAGGAGGCTGAAAAGCTGCTGGAGGAAGCGAGCGCCTATGCCGGCGGTGTGATAACCTTTGAGTTTGATGATGAAACCTCAGTTATAGATGCAGATACGATTAAAAACTGGCTGATTATTGATGATGAGTACAATGTCTCTTTGGATGAGGACCGGGTAGCCGAATATGTGGATGCACTTGCAGAGCAGTATGATACTGTAAACAGCGACAAAACCGTTATTGACGCATCCGGAGATGTTGTCAGTGTAAAGGCAGCAACATACGGCTGGGAGATGAATAAGGAAAAGACGATTGCACTTATTATCAAAAAAATAAATGCGGGGCAGTCGTATACCGGAACGGTCAAATGGACAAGACAGGCGGCCAGTCACGGAGAGAATGATTACGGCGACACCTATGTGGATGTAAATCTGACATCACAGCATCTGAGACTATTTGTGGGAGGAGAGATTATCCTTGAGACGGATTTTGTATCCGGAAATGTATCAAAGGGATGCAAGACTCCCGGAGGAGCCTATTATGTGACCTATAAAGAAGCCGATGCTGTGCTAAGGGGAGACGATTATGAGACTCCGGTGGCATTCTGGATGCCTTTTAACGGAGGCATAGGTCTGCATGACGCGACATGGAGGTCGGTATTCGGAGGCAGTATATACAAAACAAACGGTTCTCACGGATGCATCAATCTGCCTTACAGCGCGGCAAAGAAGATATTTAACAATATAGAAGCAGGTTGTCCGGTGCTCTGCTACTACATCCCGGGCACGGAGCCGGCAAACGGTAAGGTAAGTGAGGCCGTTTCTTCTACCGAAAAGAAGGATACGGATAAGACTGCAAACTCGAAGAAGAAAAAGAAAACCAGGAATAAAACATCCAAAAACAATACATCAAAAGACAATTCGAATACTTCATCTGATGATACTACGGTAACGGATGATGCGGACAATACTTCGGAAGATACTACGGGAGATTTGACAATAGAAGACACGCAGGAGAGTAATACTGAAGAATGATTAAGGAGTTTAAAAGAGGAGCAAGAGATGGCGTACCGATTGCATTAGGATACCTTGCTGTATCGTTTACATTCGGACTTGCCGGCAGCGTTGACGGGCTTTCTTGGTGGCAGGTGGTGCTCATTTCCATGACGAACCTGACCTCGGCAGGGCAGTTTGCCGGACTTGAGGTTATGGCGGCGGCAGGCTCACTTATGGAACTTGCCCTTACGCAGCTTATTATAAATTTAAGATATTCACTTATGGCTCTTTCCCTGACACAGAATCTTGATAAAAAGTTTAAAGGGATATCAAGGTGGCTTTACGGATTTGCCATTACAGATGAGATATTTGCGGTGGCAGCGACAAACAGCGCACCTGTCAGAAGGAGCTATTTCGGAGGTCTGATGTTTTTGCCGTATTTCGGCTGGACCTTCGGCACACTTTTTGGAGTGCTTTGCGGTAATATTTTACCGGCGGTGGTAGTCAGTTCCCTCGGTATAGCCATTTACGGTATGTTTGTGGCGCTGGTTGTGCCTGATGCGATAAAGGACAAAAAGATAATGGTAGTTTGTATTATCGCTATGGCAATAAGCTGCATAATAAAATTTCTGCCGGCCCTCTCGGGCATATCGAGTGGTTTTGCAATCATTATATGCGCGGTGGCAGCATCGGCATTCGGAGCTTTGGTATTCCCGATGTCATATGAGGAGGGCGACTCATGAACAATGTGATTTACTTCAAATATCTTTTTGTAATGGCGGTGGTAACCTACCTTATAAGGGCTCTGCCTTTTGCTCTTTTTACAAAACAGATAAACAATAAATACATAAAATCTTTTTTGGCATATATACCATACAGCGTGCTTACGGCGATGACCGTACCGGCGATATTTTTTGCCACAGGGTCGGTTGTATCGGCGGCCATAGGATTTGGCGCAGCAGTAATCCTCGCCGTAAGGGGCAAGGATTTGATTACCGTGGCGCTTTGCGCGAGTGCGGCGGTACTGGTGGTGGATTTGCTGCTGTAATAAAGAGGTGACTGAGAGGGTGAAGACATTAATAGAAACGGAAGGAATAAAATGTACGAAGAATTACTGAAGAAAGTGGACCATACTCTTCTCAAACCTGAATCAAGGTGGGAGCAGATCAGAACACTTATAGATGAAGCAATAGAATACGGTACGGCCTCGGTCTGCATACCGCCGTCATATGTAAAACAGGCGAAAGACTATGCGGAAGATGAGGTCAGAATATGTACGGTGATAGGATTCCCCAACGGATACTCATCTACCGCCGTAAAGGTATTTGAAGCCCTTGATGCGATAGCAGCCGGTGCGGATGAAATCGATATGGTTATAAACATCGGATGGGTGAAGGACAAGGAATGGAACCGCATAAGAGGTGAACTTTCCAAAATGAGAAAGGCCTGTGATGAGGTCATACTTAAGGTCATAATCGAGACCTGCCTTTTAAGTGACGAAGAAAAGATAAAACTTTGCAATCTCGTTACGGAAAGCGGGGCTGATTATATAAAGACATCCACCGGATTTTCTTCCGGAGGAGCCACATTTTCGGATGTGGAACTTTTAAAAAAGAATGTTGGTGAGGGTATAAAGGTAAAGGCAGCCGGAGGTATCACATCTCTCGAGGATGCCGAAAAAATGTTGGAAATGGGAGCTGACAGGCTCGGCACCAGCAGGGTGGTAAAAATTATAAAGGAGAAGAAGGAGGATTAGTCTATATGAATGGGGACTATAGTAAAATGTATAGGGAGAAACTTACAACTCCCGATGAGGCGGTGAAAATAATAAAATCGGGTGACTGGCTTGATTACAGCTGGTCGGCGAGTGAGCCGGATGCGCTGGACATAGCTCTTGCAAAAAGGATGCCGGAACTTTACGACATCAAAATAAGAGGCGGACAGAGCTTAAAAGAGCCGGCTATTTTCGGCATAGAAAATCCGGCTGAGCACTTTGCGTTTTCATCATGGCATATAAGCGGTGTTGAGAGGAAGAGGATGACGGAGGACTTTGTTTTTTACGGTCCTATCAGATATTCCGAACTCCCGAATTATTACCGGGAAAACATTGATACCATAGATGTGATGATGATAAAAACAGCGCCTATGGACAGCGCCGGATTTTTCAACTTTGGTATGAATAACTCACATCTTGCCGCAGCACTTGAAAAAGCAAAGGTAATTATCGTAGAGGTAAATGAGACCATGCCGAGATGTCTCGGAGGATTTGAAGAGAGTATACATATCTCAAAGGTGGATATGATAGTCGAGGACAATACTCCGATTCCGACTCTTGGCTCATCTGCGCCCAAGGAAACTGACAGCATGATGGCCGAGCACATCTTCAGCGAGCTTGCGGACGGATGCTGCCTGCAACTTGGTATTGGCGGCACGCCTAATGTAATCGGTAAAAAGATTGCAGAGTCCGACCTTAAAGACCTCGGAGTACATACCGAACTATATGTGGATGCGTTTATGGATATGACAAAGGCGGGAAAGGTTACCTGTGCCAGAAAGAACATCGACAGAGGCCGCCAGGCATTTGCTTTTGCGGCAGGTTCAAGAGAACTTTATGACTTTATGGATGACAACCCGCAGCTTTTATCGGCTCCGGTAAATTATACCAACGATATAAGGGTAATTTCATCCATAGATAATTTCATATCCATTAACAGCGCCGTGTCTGTAGACCTTTTCGGACAGGTCAATGCAGAGAGTGCGGGACTCAGACACATAAGCGGAGCAGGCGGACAGCAGGACTTCGTGCTTGGAGCCTATCTTTCAAACGGAGGAAAGAGCTTTATCTGTGTGCCGTCTGTAAGGGTAAACAAGGATGGCTCAAAGACATCAAACATTATGCCTGTGCTTGATGGCGGATCTATAGTAACGGATACGAGGACAAACCTTATGTATCTTGTTACCGAATACGGCAAGTTCAATGCTAAGGGCAAATCGACCTGGGAGAGGGCTGAAGGGCTTATAAGCATAGCTCATCCGGATTTCAGGGATGACCTTATCAGAGAGGCCGAGAAAATGCATATTTGGAGAAAGAGCAACAAAAGATAAAACAAAGGAGTAAACAAAAATGAGTGTAAAAATCGGTATTAACGGATTCGGACGAATTGCGAGAGTGGTAACAAGGAACATTATCTTAAGAGATCTTGATGTTGAAATCTGTGCAATTAATCAGAGAAATGCAGAGTATGACAAAATGGCATACATGCTTAAATATGATTCCGTATTCGGCAGATTTGACGGAGAGATTAATGCGACGGAGGATGGTATATCCATTAATGGCATAAAGATTAAAGTCTTATCGGAAAGTGATCCCGAAAAAATCGATTGGGCATCTGTCGGAGCTGAGTATGTAATAGAGTCTACCGGCGCTTTCAGAACCATCGAGGGCTGCAGCGCTCATCTTAAAGGCGGAGCAAAGAAGGTACTTCTTACGGCTCCGGGCAAGGACAAGGAGTTCCCGACTTTTGTATACGGAGTAAACGAGGATACCTATGATTCTTCGATGAAAGTTGTATCGGGAGCATCATGTACCACTAACTGTCTTGCTCCTCTTTGCAAGGTTATAGAAAAAGAATTCGGTATAAAAGAAGGTCTCATGTCTACCATCCACGCTTCAACATCAAAGCAGAAACCTGTAGACTCAAACGGGGGAAGAGACTGGAGAACAGGACGAAGCGTATTTAACAATATCATACCTTCAACAACCGGAGCGGCAAAGGCCGTAGGACTTGTTATGCCACAGCTGAACGGAAAACTTACAGGTATGAGTTTTAGAGTGCCTACAAATGATATTTCAGTAGTTGACCTTACTGTAAAACTTAACACCAAGACCACATATGAGGAAATATGTGAAAAGATTAAACATGCCAGCGAAACATATATGAAAGGCATCATTGAATACAATAGCGACGAGATTGTATCCGGAGATATCAGAAAGAACAGAAATACCTGCGTCTTTGATGAAAAGGCGGGAATAATGCTGGGTGGAGATTTTGTTAAACTCATTGCCTGGTATGACAATGAGTGGGGCTATTCAAATAAAATCATAGACCTCGTTATGCATATGGCAAAGGTTGACGGCAGGGCATAAAATGGTTTTTGAATTGCTTTTAAAATGCGGTTAATTTTCAAAATTTTATTGACAATTACCCCCTAAAAGTTGGATAATAAAGAAAACTGACCGGAGGTATTTTATGAGCGATAATTTATTAACCGAATATGAGCTTGATGTGATGGGGGAGGTTGCCAATATCAGTATGGGCAACGCAGCCACTACACTTGGTATGATGGTAAACAGAAGGGTGGAGATTACTACACCGACGGTTTCGCTGATTAACCGGAGCGCATCACTTGATGATTATGATAAAACATGTTTTTTTGTACAGATTCACTATGTTAAGGGCGTAGAGGGCAACAATGTCTTAATCCTAAAAGAGAGAGATGTAAAGGTGATGACCGACCTTATGATGATGGGGGATGGTACAAATATTCCGGATGAGCTTACCGAACTGCATTTAAGCGCGGTGTCGGAGGCTATGAACCAGATGATGGGTACGGCGGCTACATCTTTATCGCAGTTCCTTGAAAGGGAGATTGATATATCTCCTCCGGAGGTTAATTCCATTGATGTGGAAAGCGTAAAGATTTTTGAAAAAATGTTTGTCGATCCGTCGCATATGTTTGTAAAGATTGCTTTCAGACTCACGATAGAAGAACTCATCGATTCTACAATGGTTCAGCTATATCCGGTGCCTCTGGCCAAGAGTTTGTGCGAGTTATTCCCTTCGCCGGAAGAGTAAATTTTTATGGCTCAGGCGTATATGCGCCTGAGCCGTTTTTAACAGCTAAATTGTGGGAGCAGTTTATGAAAAAATCCATAAAGACGAGAGTTATTTTTTACATGATTATTATACTCGTTGTGTCCATTGCCACGGTGAGTGTAACAATTTCATACAATACGGTAAAGCTTACCGAGCATGAAAAAAAAGATACGCTTCAGCTGCAGTCGGATAAGTATTCCAAAGAGATACAGGTCTGGCTTACGGCAAAGCGTTCCATAATACATTCGCTTGCGGACGCCATATCTGCGGCGGAACTTACCGGAGATGATCAGATAAATGCTATTTTGCAGCAGTTTTTTGAAAAGCAGTATGATATGCATGTTGTATATGCGGCAAAACCCGACCACAGCTATTACAGGGCTTCGGACTATGATGTAGAGATAGAAGACGGTTATGACCCTACCCAGAGGCAGTGGTACCAGACGGCTGTAAGTGAAGGTGATGCGGTCCTTATAGATCCGTATGAGGATATATTTACCGGTGAGATGTGCATTACCATGGCCTGCCCGGTGTATATTGACGATGAACTTGCCATGGTAGTTGCGGGAGATATTGATTTATCGACCATACTTGAAACCGTGGAAGTGATAGAGTCGGATGACAATGGATACGGATTTGTAATAGACAGCGAAGGATATATAATAGACCATCCGAATCAGAGTTATTGTCCTTCTCATGGAGATAAGATAAGTGCCAAAGAAGTGATGCCGGAGATTAAGGAAATCCTTGATACAACGGGGACATATGTTATAGCCAAAAAGGACTATCAGGGCAATAAGATGTTTTTTGCCTCATCCCAGATAGGCGGCAGCGGCTGGGTACTTGTAAGCGTGATGCCGACAGCCAAGGTCTATGAGGCTATGCAGACAATAGTGCTGGTAATAATAGGACTGTCTGTTTTGTGTATGGTAGTGGCGGCTATAATAGCTACAATAAGGGTGGACAGAGAGCTTGCGCCGATTAAACCTATAGCTGCGGCGGTAGAGAGGCTCTCTGAGGGAGATTTTTCTTCCCAGCTCGGTTTTTCCATGAGAAAGGATGAACTCGGAAGTCTGCAAAATTCCATGTCAAATCTGGTGGGGATACTTTCGGCAATTATAGAGCAGGAAAGATATATTCTCGATGAGATGGCAAAGGGTAACCTTGATGTTGTTGATATGGAGGATATGCCCGGTACCTTTGATGAGATTGCCGACTGTGTGAATCATATTAAAAGGACGCTTGACGGACTCATTAAAGACATACAGTATACTGCCATAGAGCTGCAGGATACGGCGATGGGCTTTGGTGCTGCGGCGACTCAGGAGGAGATGGAGATTATCTCCGGAGAACTGTCGGCCCTGGCGATAGAGCTGATGGAAAAGGCCAATAAGTTTACTACTTCAAAATAATACAAGGGGTGTCAAGAAAAAATACTTGACACCTTTTTTTATGTGTAGTATCATTCTCTTTGTGATGCTTTAAAAGGAGCTGTTTATGGAAAAAATTGTAAAACAGGGTCTTTTATATGACTTTTACGGTGAACTTTTGACCGAGCATCAAAAAGCAGTATATGAGGCGAATGTATATAATGATATGTCCCTCTCCGAGATAGCTGAAGAATACGGTATATCGCGGCAGGGAGTCCATGATCTTATTAAAAGATGTGATGGGATTTTGGAAGGGTACGAAGACAAACTTCATTTGCTTCAAAAGTTTACGAGTATGGGAAATAAAATAAAAGAGATACAAAGACTGGCCTTAGAGGCAGACGAAGGTGCTCTTGAAAAAATTTCCGATATAGCGGGCAAGTTATCAGAGGAGCTTTAATATGGCATTTGACAGCCTTACCGAAAAACTTCAAAATGTTTTCAAAGGTCTTAGAAGCAAAGGCATGCTCACGGAGGATGATGTTAAGGCCGCTTTAAAAGAAGTAAAAATGGCTCTTTTGGAAGCCGATGTTAACTTCAAGGTCGTAAAAAGCTTTACCAAAGATGTGCAGGAGAGAGCCATCGGCCAGGATGTAATGAAGGGCCTTAACCCGGGGCAGATGGTTGTAAAGATTGTAAACGAAGAGCTCACACGCCTCATGGGCGAGGAGACAGTGGAACTGAAGCTCAAAAACAATAATGATATAACAGTCATTA